>CAYYMI010000005.1:0-63265 GCA_964472905.1 uncultured Hellea sp.
GTGGCTCGCGCCATTTCGTCATCTGTTTTCGCAACCCCAGTTAAAGTGGCAACATTACCATTCATCTCGACTTTTGCGTTAGAACCAGCGCTTGATAAAGCATTCTGGATATCTTGCCCCATAGCATCTGATCTGTCAGGTGCTGTGAAAAGGGCCCACAAAAGCGATAAAATGGCGAGGATAACAATCCCCCAAAACCATCTCGCTCCCATATCTTTCCTCCATAGAAATTGGCAAGTCATATAGACTCACTTAATCAACTAAACGATTGGAGAGTAACTGGCAATGAAGCAAATTAATTATTTTCAGCTATGCTTAAGAAAATAGCAGGTAGCTACATCTAATTATTTTGGGATTTAATTAATTCGAAACGCGTTTAATTGCATCTGCATATTCAGTTTTAAACTGATCAACGATATCTTGAACAGGCGGCGCTTCGTGAACACTTCCAACGCCTTGGCCAGCCCCCCAAATATCTTTCCAGGCTTTAGCATCTGTATTACCGCCTGATCCAAAATTCATACTCGTCTTATCAGCCGTAGGAAGATTATCTGGATCAAGTCCCGCTTTCTCAATTGAGCCTCGCAGGTAATTCCCATGAACACCTGTAAAGAGAGAAGAGTAGACAATATCTTTTCCTGAGGACTCAATAATTTCGTCCTTATATCCTTGTTCTGCATTAGCCTCTTTACAGGCTATGAAGCGCGTCCCTATGTAAGCCAAGTCAGCCCCAATTGCTAAAGCTGCAGCAACAGACCCGCCCGTTGCAATCGATCCTGACAATAATAATGGCCCATCATGAAATTGACGAATTTCTGGAATAAGCGCAAATGGTGATAAACGCCCTGCATGACCGCCCGCCCCCGTACAGACTGCGATCAGACCATCTGCACCCATAGACAGAGCCTTCTTGGAATGACGAATATTGACGACGTCATGAAGAATTGTGCCGCCATAGCTGTGTGTTGCGTCATATACATCCTGATTGGCTTGTAGGCTTGTAATGATAATTGGAACTTCATGCTTACGGCAAACTTCATTATCGTGTTCAAGACGGTTATTAGAAGGGTGACAAATTTGATTAACCGCAAAAGGGGCCACTTTTTTATCTGGGTTATCTTTCTGATATTGCTCTAACTCGAGTTTTATTCGGACTATCCATTTTTCTAATTCTTCTGCTGGACGTGCATTAAGCGCTGGAAAAGACCCCACAATTCCTGCCTTACATTGTGCAATTACGAGTTCAGGCCCAGATACAATAAACATAGGCGCCGCAACAATGGGCATTTCTAAGCTTTGCAAAATAGGTGGCAATGACATTATGTAATCCTTTATGACGTTGATATGCAATTATATGCACATATGTAGAAGTCTAGAGAAAATTTAAATAATTTGAATAAAGCTTGATGCTTATCTAAAATTCGTATCCGCTTCAGACGCCATCCACATCATCGTCACGAAAGCTGCTACATTTTGTTGTATCTCGTCTTTATCGATTTTATCAAAGGTATCATCAGGCGTATGGTGAAGATCAAAATAATCCGTACCCTCTTGCTGCCAACGCATAGTGGGTACGCCTTGGCGAGACATTGGGCCAATATCAGGCCCGCCATTTGTCGGCATAGCTGAGAATGGTAATCCCATCGCCTTACCCATAGCTTTAATTACATCTTCTCCTGACTTTACGCCTGATTTGATTTCATAAGCTGGTCCAGCCCCGAAATCAGACTCTGTTGCGAGAACATGATTATCGAGGTCTGTATCTTTATGCGCTTTTACATACGCAAAGCCTCCTAGAAGGCCAACTTCTTCTGCCCCAAAGGCCACGACACGTAATGTGCGTTTCGGCATGAAGCCGCTTTCGATAATGACTTGCGCTGCACCCGCAGAAACACCAATGCCCGCTCCATCATCAACCGCGCCTGTGCCTAAGTCCCATGAGTCCAAATGCCCGCTGACAAGGATAATTTCATCTGGCTTTTCAGACCCAAGGATCTCACCAATTACATTTCCAGATTGTCGTTCACCTAACCATTTAGGCGTCAACGTCATTTTTATTGTGACGTCCTCGCCGCGATTTAATGTCCGCTCAAGCTGATCAGCATCCGGGGCAGATAGAGCCGCAATTGGAATTTTTTTCACATCATCAGCATAACGCATCATACCCGTATGCGGAAATCGGTGACTATCTGTACCGATAGAGCGTATGACGACGGCTATAGCCCCGCGCTTTGCGGCCTCAGTCGCCCCTTGCCGTCTTTTTTGATTGGCCGGCCCATATCCCGCTCCATCAGGTGCTTTTTTCATACGTCCAGAAATAAATACGATTTTGCCATCAAGTCCGCCTTCTGGCGCGTTTTTCAAATCTTCAAAGGTTGGGAAATATGCCAATTCGGCTTCAACACCTTCAGGCGATGTTGCAACCGACCCTCCAAGCGACGTTATATATAACTGTTGCGGAAACGGTGTCACAATTGACGCTGTTTCAATGCCGCGCTCCCAATAGGGCATGGTAAAGGGCTCTATCCGAACGTTTTGTAAGCCAATTTCTTTAAATTTTGCGACAGCCCACTCGCGGGCTAAAGCTTCCTGAGGTGACCCCCCTACTCTCGGCCCAATTTCAGTCGTCAAACTCTCTGTAATATCATAAGCATGTGTGCCTGCTAACGCAGACTTGATTAAGCTAGCAACTTCAGGACTCCGGTTAATATCCTGCGCAACTATAGAGCTGTCTATATTTGCATCCGAGCACCCTATGATAGTTGTTGCCAATAACAATGAGGTGATTAGAGAGCGCATAGTTTACCTTTTATTTTCTTATCCTTTATGATTAGACACAGAACAAAGGTTTTCAATAGAAATAAATTGAGGAATAGATATGACACGTTTCGGATTATTGGCATTGAGTTCTTCACTCATACTTCTGACGGGCTGCGAACCTGCTATAACGACATCCGTAGAAACAAAGCCGCCTATCGCCTCAGCTGCAGAAATAGGCCGCCGTATTGAGCGTCTGTCTTCGGATGAATTCGAGGGCCGCGCACCCGGCACACCCGGTGGACAAGCCGCATCTCAATATATAGCCGACGAAATGAAAGCGGCTGGCCTTATCCCTATGGGGAAAAACGGGACTTACTTTCAACCTGTTAGGCTGACAGAAACCGAAGTTCAGCCTTCTTCCAGTCTGACAATCAGTCAAGGCGACGACGTCTTAATGAAGGCTGATCAAACGACAAATTCAGTATTTTGGACGAAACGCCTCGATGAAACTCAAACTATTGAGAATAGCGATATCATTTTTGTCGGATATGGCGTTGTCGCCCCCGAATATGGCTGGAATGATTATGCTGGACTTGATGTCAAAGGAAAGACTGTCGTTATGCTCGTCAATGACCCTGGATTTGCGTCAGGGGATGAAAGCCTCTTTAAAGGTAACGCCATGACCTATTACGGGCGATGGACCTATAAGTTTGAAGAAGCAGGACGCCAAGGCGCAGCCGCGGCAATCGTCATCCATGAAACGAAGCCTGCCAGCTATGGCTGGGATGTTGTTTCAGGGTCATGGACAGGCGCTCAATATGACCTTGTACGTCCTGATGGCGGAGCGTCGCGCACAAATATCGAAGGGTGGTGGCATAAAGACACTGCTGAAGCTCTCTTCAAAGCATCAGGCCTAGATTATACAACACTAAAATCAAAGGCGCTGACAAAGGGATTTACACCAGTCGCTCTTGAAGGGCTAAAACTGAATGCGACCCTTAATCAAACCGTAAAAACGGTTGAAAGCCGTAATGTTGCCGGAGGTATTAAAGGCACTAAATCGCCCGATGAATACATCCTTTATATGGCCCATTGGGACCATTTGGGTAAAAATAATAACTTACCCGGAGATGATAAAATCTACAACGGAGCGGTTGACAATGCGACAGGTACGGCCGCCATAATAGAAATTGGAGAAGCTTTTGCTCAGCAAGGCGCTCCAGAACGTTCCGCAATATTTGTGGCCGTAACAGCAGAAGAGTCAGGGTTATTAGGATCGGCTTATTATGCCGAAGATCCTCTTATTCCATTGAAGAATACCGTTGCAGGTATAAATATTGATGGTGTGTTGCCTATAGGTAAGACCAAAGACATGAAGGTGATTGGATTTGGCGCATCGGAACTCGAAGACCGCCTTAAAATAGCCTTGGACAAACGGGACATGTACATTGTTCCCGATGATAAGCCTGAAGCGGGTTATTATTATCGTTCAGATCATATAAGTCTCGCTAAAAAAGGCGTCCCAATGCTTTACTCAGACCCCGGAAATGACCATGCGGTGAATGGACTGACTTACGGCGAAAATTTCGCGAATACCTACACCGAAGAACGCTACCATAAACCTGCCGATGAATATGATAATAGCTGGGATCTCAGCGGTCTTGAGCAAAGTACAGAAATTTGGTTTGAATTAGGGTATGGAATTGCCAATTCTTCAGAATGGCCGAACTGGTATGAGGGTACTGAGTTTCGGTCCCTGCGTGATAAAATGAGGCAATAGTGCAAACAATCATTTGCATGAAATGGGGCACACGTTATGGGCCCGAATTCGTCAACCGCCTCTTCAACGCCATCCAACGACATACCAAGCGTAAAACCCGCCTCGTCTGCTTTACCGACGACAATGAAGGCATTAATCCAAATGTGCAAATTGAACCTATCCCTGAAATCAACCTACCGGAAAAATTAGTTCAAACCCCTTGGCGTAAGCTCACCATGTGGAAGGTTCCTCTAGCAGATTTAGCAGGCGATGTTCTTTTTTTAGATTTAGACTTGGTCATTACAGGCAACCTTGATGATTTATTCGATTATGAGCCTGGACGTTTTTGTGTCATTCAAAATTGGACGCAAATTGGAAAAAATATAGGAAATACCTCTTGTTTTCGGTTTCCTATAGGAAAACACACTCATATTTTTGACGATATTCAAATAAACCGTGAGCCAATTTTGGAAAAATACAGGATTGAGCAGGTATATATATCAAAGGAAATTGATGATATGGTATTCTGGCCAGAAATGTGGTGCGCTAGTTTTAAACATAGTCTCATGCCAAAATGGCCTTTAAACTTTTTCAAGGCACCCATTTTGCCAGCTGACACCCGAATTGTGGCCTTCACAGGTAAACCGGATCAAGATGAAGCCGTAAATGGGATATGGCCGGCCCCGTGGTATAAGAAGTTTTATAAATTCGTAAAACCTACGCCCTGGATTGCCGAGCATTGGCAATAAAAGCCGTGACTATCCATATAAAATTTTTAGCTAAAACACCGCCAGATCAAGACCATGCTCTCTGGTTGTCTCTTTTTGAAAAACGACATTCAGTAATTGGGAAATGTCAATTTCATTTCGATCTTGAGTTTGAAGATTACGATTGGCTGGTCGTGTACGAAGGATTACCACCTCTTCCAAACCAAAAACGTATAAACCGCACAGAAAAGCTGTCTTGCCTAAGGGAAAACACACTCCTTATAACGACAGAACCGTCTTCCATTCGGATTGATGGGCCGCATTTCTTGAGACAATTCGGTCATATTCTCACCACTAAAAACCCAAAGCTAATCAAGCATTCCAATCAAATATTTCAAACCCCGCCCCTTAGATGGTTTTATGGTCGTCCTATGTCCGAAAGCGATACAGAATATGTCGATCTAGATCATTTTTTATCTCAAAATAAAATTCATAAAACTCATGATATTTCAACAGTTTGCAGCAATAAACGCATGCTACACACAATACACGGTCAACGTTATGACTGCATCATGGAACTCAAAAAACGAATGGGAGATGAGCTCCATTTATTTGGACGTGGGATAAACCCTGTTTCGAACAAATCGGAAGCTATGGATGACTTTCGATATCATATTGCAATAGAAAATCACATCGAAGCCCATCATTGGACAGAGAAAATTGCAGACTGCTTTTTGGCTTTCTGTCTTCCATTCTATTTCGGCCCGCCAAATATCAAAGACTACTTTCCCGAAGAGGCTATTATTCCAATCAATATTTTCGATATAGATGGCACTGAAACTATTATCCGAGAGGCCATTCAAAGCAACCAATATGCAAAGCGGCTGCCCGCAATTAAAGAGGCTCGAAAAAGAGTCCTTTCAGACTACAATCTTATGAATGTCATTGCGGATATCGTTGAGACAAAACATCAAACTCAAGGATCAACAGGACATATTATAGAAGGACGTCATATTTACCGGAAGTCTCATCCTGTCAAAGCGACATTAGATGCTATGCACCGACTGCGTTTTAAATCTGGGTGAATGTTTCCCCATTAACGCGAATTAAGTGGGATTTTGCTATTTTTTACCTTTAATATTCTCATAAATAAATACGTACGGCCAATAATCCGGGGTTTCTTATGAGCGCTATATCTAAAGCATTCAAATATGGCTTAATTGCTTCAATAACAGCTATAGGAACACTTGTTCTGACGACAGAAGCTTTTGCTACGGATAACACCTCTGATGGACCCGCAGGAAGCTATGGCGATCAAGTCGCCAAGTTTCGCCAACTCGGCACTGAATTACCAACTCCAAACATCTTTCGGAATGCCTCCGGTGCCCCTGGCCCTGCCTATTGGCAACAACAGGCTAATGTAAATATCGATGCCGCCCTAGACGAAGATGAAAAACGTATCATTGCATCGATGGATATCGATTATGTCAATAATTCGCCTGACAAGCTTAACTACATCTGGCTAGCCCTAGACCAAAACCGCTTCAAAGACGGTTCTCTTGCTAGAGAATCGACCATAGCCTCAGCGGCTGGATCACGACGCGGTGACGGTAGAGCGGGGGCAGACCGTGTTAGCTTTGGAACAATGCGTTACCAGCAAGCCATGGAAGATCGCGAATACGGATTTGAATTTAAATCCGTAACAGATGCTGATGGTGAGGACTTATCCTACATTATCAACGACTCCATGATGCGAATTGATCTCCCAAAAGGCCTCGCTCCGGATGCACGCCTAACATTTAAAATCGATTGGGAACATAACATCATCGACGAAGAAGCCGTAGGCGGGCGCGGTGGTTATGAATGTTTTACAGATGAAGACGAAGACGGAAACTGCATTTTTGGTCTTGCCCAATGGTTCCCGCGTATGGCCGCCTATACCGACTATACGGGATGGCAAAACAAGCAATTCCTTGGACGCGGAGAATTCACCCTCGAATTTGGCGACTATAACGTCAACCTCACCGTCCCTAGTGATCATATCGTAGCTGCGACTGGTGTACTCCAAAATCCGCGTCAGGTCATGACAACCAAACAACGTAGCCGCATGGATGAGGCTAATACTGAAAAGCCAGTCTACATTGTCACACCAGAAGAAGCGGAAGAGAATGAAAAATCAAAAGCCTCGGGCACAAAGACATGGCGATTTAAAGCCGAAAATGTTCGCGACTTTGCCTGGTCAAGCTCACGTAAATATATCTGGGACGCCATGCTCTTTGATCAGGATGATGACGTAAACCCAGTTGTCACTGCCATGAGTTTCTTTCCAAAAGAAGCCGATCCAATTTGGAGTCAATACTCCACGCATGCCGTTGTCCATACAATGGATGTTTATAATAAATTTGCTTTCAACTACCCCTACCCGACTGCGCAATCTGTGAATTCATGGGAACGCGGCGGTATGGAATATCCGATGATTACCTTTAATGGGTACCGGCCTTACGAGGATGAAAAATCAGGCGAAATGGTTTATTCTCGCGGGGTTAAATACGGCCTCATTGGCGTTATCATTCACGAAATTGGACATATCTATTTCCCTATGGTCGTCAATTCAGACGAGCGCCGCTGGACGTGGATGGATGAAGGGCTAAACAGCTTTCTAGAATATTTAGCCGAATATGAGTGGGAAGAAAATTTCCCAATTACGCGCAATAGTCAACAAAATCCATTAGATGACATTACCCGTTATATGACGAGCTCTAATCAAGTTCCAATTATGACCCAATCAGACAGCGTCCTTCAATTCGGCCCTAATGCTTATTCGAAGCCCGCCGCTTCACTGATTGTGCTACGTGAAACAGTTATGGGCCGTGAACTTTTCGACTTTGCGTTCAAAGAATATGCTCAGCGCTGGAAGTTTAAACGCCCAACACCGGCAGATTTTTTCAGAACCATGGAAGATGCCTCTGCTGTGGACCTCGATTGGTTCTGGCGTGGCTGGTATTTCGGAACAGATCATGTCGATATGGCTATTTCGGATATGCGCGAATATACAATTTCAACGCAAGACCCAGAAGAAGAATTTGATAAAGACCGCGCCGACGACCTAGAGAAACGCCCTGAAAACATCACGCAACGTCGTAACCGCGAGGAAGGCCTGAAAACACGCCTTGAGCGCTTTGATGATCTCAAGGATTTTTACAACGAGAATGACAAATTCGAAATAACCAACAAAGATCGCAATAAATTCGCCAAATTCACTGAAGGCCTAGAGGGTTGGGAAAAAGAAGTTTGGGAACGGGCTCAAAAGGATGGCCAATACCTTTATTTCATTGATTTCAAAAACCACGGCGGTCTTATTTCTCCGCTTCCGATAAAACTGACTTATGCCAATGGTGACACGGAAGAGATGATGATCCCGGCCGAAATTTGGCGCCGAAATAGTAAGACAGTCACAAAGCTTATTATCCGCAAAAAACGCGTAAAATCTATCGAGCTTGATCCAGCGCATCAAACAGCAGATGCTGATTACAGCAATAATAGCTTTCCGCCAGTTATGCGTCCCGGACGCCTTAAAATGTATAAATCAGACTTCAAACAAAAGAGCATGATGGCCGATATGTTGGTTGAACTTAAGTCTGAGGACAAGAAAGACAAACCCAAAGGCTCTGACAAGGACATGCCTATGACTGAAGGCGAAAAGTCCATTAAGAATGAAGTTAAAAAAGACCAGTCTAAAAAAGACACTGTTAAAGAAAACAAGGCTAAAAAAAATAAAGCAGAGGCCAAGCCTAAGAATGATAAGGCTGAGATGGACGATCCAGATACAATTGAAAAACCTTCAAAATCTGAGAAAGAGAAATCCTCTCTGCGGCGCACGCTTGAAAAAATGATGGGTAAAAAATAGGCTTTTACAATGTTGACCCGCCGTCAAAATTTAAAAACCTTGTGCGGAGCCGCCTTCATTTCGGCTTTGCCATTTTCTGCTATGGCTCACCGCCAGAAAACAACGCTGTCCCAAATAGAATGGGACGCGGCAGATAAAGCCCTCTATATCACACATAGCTATCATATGCATGACGCTGAAACGGCCCTTGCCGCGCGCGGTGTTATTCGCAAACCTGATCTGACCTCGCTGAAATCTCGCGCGCAATTAGCGCTCTATACCGAAAAACACTTCCAACTCTCTAGCGGAGGTCAAGAGATTGATCTCGAAATTCTAGGCGCTGATTTTCAGGCCCGGACAGTCTATGTTTATCAGCAAGTTTTTCTCGAAGAAAAACCGACAAGCCTGACCATATTGGCTGCGATGCTGCGTGATATCATTCCGGGACAAATCAATCATGTTGACCTCCGGCTCACGGAAACAGTCAAGTCTGTTCAATTTAAAGAGAATGACGGCCCCAAAAAGATACTTGCCTAAGCGGGTTTTCACAGCCACAAGATGGGTATGATTACTGTACACCATTTGAACAATTCCCGCTCACAACGCATCCTCTGGCTGCTTGAAGAATTGGAGGTTGAGTACGAGATCAAACATTATCAACGCGACCCAGATACGAACCGTGCACCCGTTGAACTCAAGGCGATCCACCCTATGGGTAAATCGCCCGTTATCGAAGATGGTGATGACATCATAGCTGAAACAGGCGCGATAACTGTTTATATTCTTGATAAATATGGCGAGAATAAACTACGCCCAAAGCGCGGCACTCAAGAATATATTGATTACGTCCATTTCCTACATTTTGCCGAAGGCTCGGCCATGCTACCCCTTCTACTGGCTCTCTATACAGGCTTCCTCGGCGAAGCCGCGGCCCCCATACAGCCTATGATTATGAACGAAATTAAAGGCGTTCTGGATTATTGTGAATACCGCCTAATCCGTAATGATTATTTCGCGGGTGATAAGCTTACGGGAGCGGACATCCAAATGATCTTCCCTCTTGAGGCCGCCAAAGCGCGCGGGCGTTTAATAGGTTATGAGGCCTGTAACGAATTTGTCGAAAAAATCCACAAGCGCCCTGCCTATCTTAAAGCACTTGAGCGCGGCGGAGATTATGCTTACGGCCCCAAAAGCTAAGAGAAGAGATGTCGACGATTTTTCATCTCGCTTACCCCGTTAAAGATAAAGAAGAGACACGGCGGTTCTACCGCGATGTTATTGGGTGCCCTCAAGGCCGCGAAGCAGACACATGGATTGATTTTGATTTCTTTGGTCATCAAGTCAGTTTTCACGTTAAGCCTGAGAGCTTTAGCACTCCCGACGCAACCAACCCTGTTGACGGCAAAGACGTCCCTGTCAGGCATTTTGGGGCTATATTAGACTGGGATAAATGGCATGAACTGCGCGACCGCCTTATGGCAGAAAAGACTGATTTTGTGATTGAACCTTACATTCGATTTAAAGGCGAAACAGGTGAACAAGCCACAATGTTTTTCCTCGACCCCAGCGGGAACGCTTTAGAATTCAAAAGCTTTAAAGACCCGTCTCAAGTCTTTGCAACATAAGCTAACCTCTAACGGATATTTAAATCCCAATCATAATCATATTTATTGATATCACTTGCCGCGTCCAAGGCCGCCTTTTTAGACCCTGTCGCATATTGGCGAAGATGGGCTAAAATACCAGCTTCATTGCCGCCAAAGTCTTTTTTATACCATTTAAAAATACTCGAGGCGATAATTTTGTTTCCTTGTATTGATACACCACGTTCACTGCCTATAAAATCGCGCGACGCTTGCACAAGATCGGCTTCTAGAGATGAGGCTTCCCATGCCGAAGATTTAATATTCGGACATCCAATAGACGCACAATTAAAAGCGTAATGCACACGGGGTTCATCATATTTCTTGCGTACCGTTCCATGTTCAATATCATCAAGGCTCATCTTTTTACTATTGACGACAAGACGGTCTCTTTTCCAAGGACTACTAATTTTACGAATAGATTTCGTCGGGTAATTTTCTAAAATCAACTCAATCGTTTTCGCATTATAAAGATTAAACCAAGTTGCCATTTCAGCATCACGAGGCAGGGCTTCAATATTCATAGCCGATAACTTTTCAATGTAGCTTCGTAATATGGCGCGGTCTTCAGGCGTGACTTTGTCATAAGCCACAAGATTTATACCGTTCACCGAACTCACATACTTTGATAAAAATGTATTATACTCAGCGTTCGGTCCTGCCTGTAAAGCTGGAGTTTGAAAATTAACGACAGCGGTATTATCAACCTGCGAATCTGCCGCCGCTTGAGCTTCTTTTATGCGCTGGTTCTCTAATCGTTGAGCTTCAAGTCGCTGTGCTTGAAGGCGCTGCCCCTCTAACGCCGTAGCTCGCTCTTGCTCAGCAAGGCGCCTTTTAGCGCCTGCCTCCGCTAAAGCGGCCTCTTTAGTAGCTTGTTCCTTAGCGGCTTGTTCTTTGGCCGCTTTTTTAGCTGCTATAGCCTGTGCCTCTGCCTTCGCGCGCTGTTCTGCCTCCTTGGCAATATTTTCCGCTTTAAGTTTTGCTTCGGCTTCTGTCTTACGTGCAGCCTCTTTAGCAGCAACTGCCTTGGCCTCTGCCGCCGCCATTGCTTTTTCTTTCGCCGCTTGAGCCTGCTTATCCGCTTCTGAGACGACTTTTTTTAATATTTCAGAAGGTTCTTCAACCTTAGAAATTGAACTATCAATCTGAGCTGCTTCATTTGAGCATGACACTATAAAAGCAGACGAGAGCGTCGTTAGTAATAATATTTTTAAATTATAAGGCATATTTCCCCACACAATGAACTTATAATCTATCTAGGGTATGCTCTTCCCGCGATAAAGTAATTTATCCGTGATAAAACATTTGCTCCGATTTGCATCTTACAAGCCTGCATGTCAGTAAACTTAGATGAGAGAATGGAGCTTGATATGAAATTTTCACGTAGAACATTGTTAAATAACGCTGCTGCAGCCTCGTTACTTTCTATACTGCCTCTCTCGGCATGTCGGCAAGCTACAGATGAAATATCAATAATTACAAAAGCTTCGGACGACTCCGTCAGGAAACTTCTCGAAAGAGCAACAGATTTTATGTTGAACGCTTATCCTGAAAGCGCGTCAAGCGCGGGCATTGATAAAGGCCAATATGCGGGACTAAAGTCCAAATTGACAGACCGTTCGCCTGAGGGACAAGATAAAATCAAACGGGATGCAGCCACTATACTCGGCCAGTTAAACAATGTGGATATGGACGCCCTCGCCCCAGAAACAGCGTTAAATGTCGATGTTGTCCGCTCAGTGTTTGAGACAAGCGCGCAAGGCTTCGACTTTCCTTACGGGGATATGGCGCTTTTAAACTCCAATTGGTCTTATCGGAACAGTCCCTATGCCGTCGCGCAAAACACGGGCGCCTTTGTCGAAATCCCCAGCTTTCTTGACTCTTCCCATAAAATTGCAACGACAAATGATGCCGAAGCCTATTTAGAGCGTATGCAGGCCTATGCGGCCCAACTTGATGGGGAAACAGAGCGCACCCGCATTGACGGCGAAAAAGGCGTAATCCTGCCTGACTTCCTCATGCAAAAAACCTTAGGCCAACTGCGCGGAGCCCTCAGCAATAACCCCGAGAATTGGGGTATCGTTAAAACTCTCAGTCAACACGCTGATAAGCTAGGCGACAGCTATTCAGACAGAGCGGAGAATATAGCGCGTGAAATGATTGGTCCCGCCATGCAGCGCCAAATTGATACCCTTGAAACATTCGCGCCTAAGGCTACATCTGAGGCTGGTGTTTGGGTAAAGCCTGACGGCAAAGCCTATTATGACTGGACCTTACGCGCAGCGACAACAACGACGCTATCCCCTGATGAAGTCCACCAAATGGGTCTTGACGAATTAGCGCAGTTGCAAGACCGCATGGACCCAATCCTACGCTCCATCGGATATACTGACGGCTCTGTCGGTCAGCGCATGTCAGCTTTGGGTAAAGATAAGCGCTATCACTTTGCACCCGGCGATCCAGGACGCGCTGAAATTATGACCTTCATAAATGACGCCGTTGAAGACATTCGAGGCCGCATGCCGCGCGCCTTTGAAACCCTTGTACCGGGCTTTCTTGAGGTCACACGCATTTCGCCTGATGTCGAAGACGGAGCGCCGGGCGCTTATGGCGGGGCGGGGTCAATTGACGGAACCAAGCCGGGTCACTTCTGGATTAATCTGCGCTCGACGGATTTACATAATAAATTTGGCTTGGCGGATTTGACTTATCATGAAGCCATCCCCGGGCATGTCTGGCAAGGCGAATATACGTTCAAGCAAACATTGATACGGTCTCTTCTGGCCTTTAACGCCTATTCCGAAGGTTGGGCGCTATATGCTCAACAGCTTGCTGATGAGCTTGGCGTCTATGATGGTTTCCCTGTGGGACGGCTTGGTTATTTGCAATCCCTCGCCTTTCGCGCTTGCCGTCTAGTGGTCGATACAGGGCTTCATGCGAAACGCTGGACGCGCGAGCAGGCCAATGTCTGGTTTGTTGAAAATAACGGCTCCAATCCTGACGAAGTGCGCGGGGAAATTGACCGCTATTGCGCGTGGCCAGGTCAGGCCTGTGGCTATAAAGTGGGACACACAGCGATTAACCGCTTGCGCGCCAAAGCGAAAGCTGAGTTAGGCGATAAGTATGATTTTAGACGCTTTAACGACTCGGTTGTTCTCGGCGGCAGTGTACCAATGACAGTGCTTGGACGCGTCATTGATGACTATATCGCCCGTGAGAAAAACGCTTAAACCTTCCCGGGAATTCGAATATCCTGCACAAGTTCCTGAATGTATTGCGGTGGCGCTTCTGTGAGAAGGGCAGCAACAACTCCGACTATAGCCGCCAACCACATAAAGACAAAACCGATACCTTCTGGCGAGACTCCCCAGAGCCATTGTTCGGCTATACCCCCACCAAATTTAAAATAATATATATAAGCAAAGGTCATGATTAATCCTGTCAACATCGCTGCAATCGCACCTTCTTTATTCATACGCTTCCAGAATATACCCAGAAATATAACCGGGAAAAGAGATGCTGCGGCTAACCCAAAGGCAAAAGCAACGACTTGCGCGACAAAGGGCAATTGTGAGGCAAACGCTCCAATCAGCCCCGCGCAAACGACTGCAACAGCTGCAGCCCCTCGCGCCGCTCGCATTTCTTGCGCTTCGCTCATATCAGGTCTGAAGGTGCGTTTGAGAAGATCATGGGAGACCGCCGAGCTTATCACCATTAACAACCCTGCCGCTGTTGAGAGCGCCGCAGCAAGGCCGCCCGCTACGACTAACCCAACCACCCATCCCGGGAGTTGGGCAATTTGTGGATTAGCTAAAACGAAAATATCGCGACTGGGATCAACTTCGTTTTCAAGACCATCGTGCGCTTTGGGACCGCGATATTGCATAATCCCATCACCGTTCTTATCGTCATATTTTAACAGTCCAGTCTGTTCCCAATCCTTATACCATTGGGGGACAGGTTTACCCCCAGATGCCAAAATTGCGGCAGCCCGCTCTTCATAATTTTCGACATCAGCAATGTATGCCGCCTCATTGACCGTATCGATAAAATTCATCCGTGCAAAAGCGCCCACAGCCGGCGCGACGGTATATAACAAAGCAATAAACATCAGCGCCCAGCCTGCTGATTTACGCGCGGCCTGAGCAGAGCTTACCGTAAAAAATCGAATAATGACATGAGGCAGTCCCGCGGTCCCGAACATCAAGGCGGCTGTAATACAAAATACGTCCATCTGGGATTTAGTTGTTGAAGTATATTCTGTAAAACCAAGGTCAGTAACAACCGTGTTGAGTTTATCAAGCATGGACACATCCGTTCCAGCAGCATTCCCAATAAAACCTAATTGTGGAATGGCATTGCCCGTAATAATTAGGGAAATAAATATCGCTGGGACGGTATAAGCAAAAATAAGAACAACATATTGCGCGACCTGTGTATAGGTGATGCCCTTCATTCCGCCTAAAACAGCGTAAACGAAGACTATCGCTGAGCCGATAAAAATTCCAACATTAAAAGGAACACCAAGGAAGCCAGAAAAGGCCACGCCCACGCCCTTCATCTGTCCTGCTATGTAAGTGAAAGAGACAAATAAGGCGCAAATTACAGCTATAACTCGCGCTGTTTTGGAATAATATCGATCGCCGACAAAATCAGGGACTGTGAACTTACCAAACTCTCGTAAATAAGGGGCAAGAAGCAATGCTAAAAGGACATATCCGCCGGTCCACCCCATCAAATAAACCGAACCGCCATAGCCTAAAAAGGCAATTAATCCCGCCATTGAGAGAAAACTCGCCGCACTCATCCAATCAGCAGCCGTCGCCATGCCGTTGACGGCGGGGTGAACATCATGGCCCGCAACATAAAATTCTTTAGTTGATCCGGCCCGTGACCAAAGCGCAATACCAATATACAAACTAAAGGTCAGTATAACGAAAAAATATGTCCAAAAGGTCTGATCCACGGCTTACCCCTTCACACCATATTTTTTCTCATACTGCGTCATTTTTCGGCAATAGATCACGATTAAAATCAGGAAGACATATATAGCGCCGTTCTGTGCAAACCAAAATCCAAGGGGTGCGCCGCCAATCCTAAAGTTATCAAGAAATTCACGAAATAAAATACCCGCGCCAAAAGAAACCAAAAACCAGATCACGAGTAGTGAAATAGTTAATCGAATGGTCGCTCTCCAATAACCAGCCTCATCGCGCTTTAAGTCTTCTGTCATTTTCGTCTCCCAACTCATGATATGTAGACGAAAATTATAATTCTAGGTTTTTTTTGTATCGTCGACGATATTCATTGTGGCTAGCCCACTATTGCCAAGCTCAACAGAGGCAAAGGGGCCGCCATGGCAATAATCGCCAATATCTTGCGGATCGAGCGGAGCTGAATTCGCGTAGATCTCATCGGCGAATTGCTCGGCATTATCCTTGGGCTTATAACCCAAATGACTAGCATTGCTATTATCAACAGGGGCGCGGTCATTATTGGAAACACCGTAGGCCAATGTAAATCCTGTAACAGGTGTGGAGACGGATTTTTCGACAAGCTGTATAAGGTCATTATAGGACAGCCATGAGCCGACAGCGCGAGGATTGGTGACCTTAGCGCAAGATAATATCCGTAAGCACACAGATTCTAAGCCGCGCTTATCCCAATACATGCTTGCGAGGTCTTCAGCGAAACATTTAGCAAGCCCATAAAATGTATCAGGGCGATGAGGTGCATCTGTACCGATAAATTCATTTTTGGGATGCATACCCACGGCATGAATAGAACTAGCGTAAACAACGCGGCGCAAGCCTTGCTGAAATGCTGCCTCCCAAACATTGTACGCGCCTATAAAATTCGGGCCTAATAATTTTTCAAATGGAGCTTCATCAACATAGGCTCCGAAATGCACAACCATATCAGCGCCTTCTAAAAGCGACATCATGTCATCGAGCGATTCAAGATCAGCTTTCACATAGCTTTCGCCCGCATAGAGCTTGCCAATATTATCCTTGATATCAGATGACACCAATGTCTCTGCCATTTTAGATAAAGGCTCTCGTAAATAAGATCCTAAGCGGCCAGCCGCTCCTGTGAGGACAATTTTTTTCATATGACGGCTTTCTCGACAAAAGGGGTGTTGGACACAATTCGGTTATAATGAAATGGTGATAAATCAAGACTACGATACTCGTCGTAAGTAATAAGCTCCGATACCCCACGGCCCATCGCCGGCGATTGTTGAAAGCCATGACCTGAAAACCCATTCACAAACAAGAAATTTTCAACCTCGTGATGAGGGCCAATTATTGCGTTTTGATCGAAGACATTAAAAGCGTAATGCCCTGCCCAGCTATTGATGAGTTTAACGGCTTCAAATTGCGGAATCCGGTGAGCAAGAACTGGCCAAACTTTCTCTTCCCAAAGACTATGGTCTTGAGCAAAATCGTCATAGTCCACGGCAGGGTCTTCATCGGGCGGACATCCCGCCAGGTAATAGGTTCCATCAGTTCGGACATGGATACCGCTAGGATCAATCGTTAAGGGCAAGTCACGATCCAATGGCTGTGCAGCATCAAAGATGAATGTGTAACGTTTGCGCGGCTCCACCGGAACCTCAAGCCCCGCCATAGCCGCTGTTCGCGCGGCGCGGGGGCCAGATGCATTGACGACTTTACTTAAGTGAACAATATCACCCGATTTCAACGTAACACTTTCAACGTCTGTCCCTGCAGCATTTTTCGTCATCGCAACAACTTCATTCGTGATGTATTCAGCGCCGTGCTCTTTGGCGGAGCGTTTCCACCAATCAAAAACCGTGCCGCCGTCAAAATAGCCTTCATTAATCAGATTATGATTTGCTCCAATAATATCATCAACATTATAGAAGGGGTAGTCGCGCTTAATGTCTTCAGCGCTCATATACTTCGTCCCTGCCCCGCAGGCCTGCTGAACGACTTGGTTCTCTTTGAGGACTGTCGCAAAATCGTCAGTATCGGCTAGATACATATAACCATAACTTTGTATCGGGATATCAGGAACGCGGTCATCGCCGCCAAAAAAAGATTTGAAGTTAGAAACAAATTCTGCCGCGAATTGTGAAATTTGTACATTAATCTGGCTAGAAAATTGCTGCCGCATACAGCTATTGGTATGCGCCGTAGAGGTGAACTCATATGTCGGATCTTTTTCAACAACCAAAATTGAACCGTCAAAATCTGGATTGCTCGCCAGGAACCAAGCGACAGAAGATCCAAGCATGGCGCCGCCTACAATGATCACATCATAGTTATTTTTCTCTGGTGTCTGCAGGGTTAAGTTAGACAAAATCTAAGTCATTTCTGAAGGTAAAGCCCGTTCCGGGGCGGTTTGGGATTTGAATATTTCCATTCTCTATAACCATCTCTTCGTTAAAGAGCGGCGAGAACCACGGCATATGCTCTACGCTCATACAATTGGGAGAAGAGCCTGCGATACACAGGCTCTGTTCGGTAAATATATGCGTCGATATTTTCATATTATGAGCGTCAGCAAGAGCGGCCACGCGCCGCATTTCAGTCAGGCCGCCAATACGCTGCAAATCCGGCATTAGAATATCACAGGCTTTTTTCTCAATCATCGCCTGAATACCAAAACGCGTATATTCTGTCTCACCTGACGCAATAGGTGTATCCAGCGCTGCCGTGACTTTGGCATGCCCCTCAAGATCATAAGCCGCAACAGGTTCTTCAATCCATATAAGATTGAACTCTTCCAATTCACGGCCCAAACGAATGGCGGCTTTGGGTGTTAGTCCTTGATTGATATCGACCATCAAGCCGATATCTGACCCGATCACATCTCGGACAGCTTTAACGCGGGCAATATCACTGGATGTGTTTCCAGAACCCAACCGAAGCTTCATGGCCTTAAACCCCTGGTCTAAAAACGCTTGGGCTTCAGATTGTAACGAATCGATGGTTTGTGATAGCCACAATCCCCCACTGGCATATGTCGGGATAGAGTCTCTACAGGCTCCAAAAAGGTGATGAAGGGGTTTATCCGCGGCTTTCCCGATTAAATCCCAGCACGCAGTATCAATGGTCGAAAGCGCGGATATCGTTACCCCTTTATGTCCCGTTGGATTAATCTCTTTCCAGATATCTTCCCATATCGCAGAAACGTAGTGAGGGTCGCGGCCAATAAGGACATGCTCAAACCCACGAACCATTTCGTCAAAGGCTTTCAATCGCACTGCATTAAGCGTAAAAAGGTAACCTTCCCCCACAAGACCTTCATCAGTCTTCAAACTTAACAAGCAACACCCGACTGAGCGCATATCATGAACCGCCGTTTTAATCGGCGCTTCAAAAGGCAAATTAACGAGCCGTGTTTCTACATGGGTAATTTTCATAGGAAGATATTACAGTAAAGCTGCACAATTAGTACCCCGCATGTGACGACTTTAAAAATCTTTATATTAGAATTAGTATTTAGGTTAAAACGACTTGCGAGCTATAATAGTAATAGCGTTTTATATGAGGTCACGTGGCGATATTGCTAAATAATGAGGGGCATTGGCATGATCAATGGCGCGAGGCGATTGAAAAATACATGCCCAATCGCAAGGTCATGGAATATCCTGACATTCCTGACCGTTCGGCTATTGATTATGCGCTCATTTGGAAACATCCTGCAGGCGATCTCGAAAACTATCCAAATCTAAAAGCCGTATTTTCTCTTGGGTCTGGTGTGGATTACATAGACGCCTACCCTACCTTAACAGATGCGCCTATTTTTCGCCTAATTGATACGAATATGGCAGATGATATGGCGCTTTATACGCTTTATTGGGTCATCCATTTTCAGCGTAGGTTTGGCACTTATCAAGCCCAACAAAAAAACAGCAACTGGACGAGACATCTCACACCGCTCGCGCCAGACTATAAAGTTTCTATATTAGGCCTTGGCGCGATTGGGTCTCATATTGCCAAAGTCCTCTCCAGCAACGGGTTTGATGTGTCTGGCTGGTCTCGGTCACCAAAAACCATAGAGAATGTTAATTGCGTTCATGGAGAGAGCGAACTCAAATCGATATTACCAAATACAGATGTTCTTATCTGTTGTTTGCCCTTTACAAAATTCACCTATGAATTTCTTGATGCGTCAGTTTTATGTCAGCTTAAAAAAGGCGCCAACCTCATTAACATCAGCCGCGGAGCCGTTATTCATGAAAATGATTTACTCTCGCTCTTAGAAAGTGGCCACATTAGCGGCGCGGCGTTAGATGTGTTTCATACCGAACCTCTTCCAATAAACTCACCCTTCTGGAGCCATCCCAATGTACATGTGACGCCTCATATGTCTGGCGCAACAAATCCTGATACGGCGGCGCAAATTATCGCCAAAGAAATTTCCGATTTTGAAAATGGTATTATGCCACCTCACCCTTACAAAAAAGAAGACTGATTTATGTCATCGAAAAAAGAAAAAAAGCTGACGACAAGTTTAGAGCAAGAACAAGAGCAAGTCCGTATTGATCTTTCGGCTATGTTTAGACTGACCGCTCATTTTGGATGGGATGATACAGTTTGGAATCACATAACGGCCCGTGTGCCCGGCAGTGATCATCATTTTTACATGCATCGATTCGGTCTGCATTACAGCGAGGTTAGCGCGTCAAATTTAATTACAGTCGATGAAGATGGCAAAGTCATTGAAGGCCCGAGTGATGTAAATACGGCTGGCTTTATTATTCACAGCGCCGTGCACCTTAATCATGCTGAAAGCAAATTTGTTTTCCACGCCCATCCCCCAACAGCCATAGCGGCAACTGCCTTTAAAGAAATTCCTTTCTTAGTACAGGATAGCTCTATGCTATACGGTAAAGTCGGTTATCATGATTGGGAAGGCCTTTCAGTTGATCCTGATGAGCGTCACCGTATCGCCGAACGCCTAGAAGGTAATAGCTGTCTCGTTATGCGTAATCACGGCTTTCTAACCGTGGGTAAAACTGCGGGCGAATGCTTTATGAATATGTATTATCTCATCCGTATGTGTGAGGTCGCGATACAGGTCTCAGCCAGCAATCTTGAACTTGTCAACAAACCCCATGAAATATGGGCCTTGGCCTCCAAACAATATGAAGCCTTCCCGCCAGGGGTCTATGAGTGGCCAGCTTTAAAACGCGTCGCTGACCGGATAGACCCATCATATAAACACTAGGATAACAAGATGACCGAGCTTCATATTAATCCCCTAGATATTCCCTCCGGCCCAAGCGCCTATGCTGCTGTTGAAATAGATCTAAGTGAATTTATCGATTTAGACGAATTTCCCATTCACGATTTGGGGCACCCAAAACGGCAAGAGCTCGTCACTGAAGCGCGCAAAGGATTAGAGGCTTTGGGATGCGCCCATATACCCAACTTTTTAACACAAGACGCTATCACAGCCATGCGCGAAGAAGCGACCCGGCTATTAGCCAAAGCATTGCCTGCAGATGCCCAGATCAATCCCTATCTAACTGCGGATGATAAAAGCCTGCCAAAAGGTCACCCCAAACGCATCTTCTCTCGCCGTACAAGTTCATTTATTAATTCCGACGAATTAGAACCTAGTTCCTTGCTGCGTAAATTTTATGACAGCGATGTTGTGGTGCATTTCATTAGCGACTGTTTGAATGTCGGGCCCATTTATCGGTGGGCCGACCCTTTAGGGCGTAACCCCTATAGCGTCATGAATGATAAAGATTATTTCCCATGGCACTTTGACGGCAATGATTTCACGGTCAGTCTTTTGGTTCAGGAAAGTGAAGCCGGGGGGGATTTTGAATATTGTCCCAATATCCGTACCGCGCAGGCAGAGAGTTTTGACGATGTCAAAGCCGCGCTCAAAGGTGATCGTAGCAAAGTTAAAGTTTTAAAACTCCGAGAAGGTGATCTTCAAATATTTAGAGGACGATATTCGCTCCACCGCGTAACGCCCACTGAAGGGCCAACGCCGCGCATAATCGCGCTACCGACCTATGTGACTAACCCTTATTTGGTAAACCGCCCCCATCACGCAAAAGCTTTTTATGGCCGCGCTATGCCTATTCATGCCGAGCGTGAAATGTCACGTCAAGACGGGCTTACGGATTGAACTGTTTATTATGTTGACGGATTGAAGATGAGACTTGGATTTATCGGATTAGGGAATATGGGCCACGGTATGGCGGCCAATATATTGGCCTATGCCAAAGACAACTCTTATACCCTCACCGTCTATGATATTAACGCTGATGCGATGACATCATTTGTTAGTGATGGAGCCACACCCGCAACATCCGTAGCTGATATAGCAAGACAGTCCGAAATCATTTTCACGTCATTACCCAGTTCGAAACAAGTCAATGCTATCGCGCTAGGGGCAGACGGACTTTTGGCAAACTTACCTAAAGGCGCGACATGGTTTGAAACCAGCACAAGTGATGTCGGGGAATGGACAAAAGTAAAAGACGCCGCGCCGGATCATTTGACTTTAATCGATGCCCCCGTCACAGGCGGAACAGAAGGCGCGGCTGCGGGCACGCTAACAATGTTACTGGGTTTAGACTCGCCCTTATCGAATGATCATAAATCTCTCTTGGAAAGCTTCACAAAAAAAGCTGTCGTGATGGGACCATCAGGCGCAGGTTATATTGGCAAGCTATGCCAACTCCATCTGAACTATCTTGTCGCGCAGGGTATTGGCGAGGCGCTAATGCTCGGGGCTAAAGGTAACCTAGATTTAACAACATTGCATTACGTGCTTAGCCATAGCTGCGCGCAAAGCTATGTCGTTGATAGTTACATTCCTAAAGTCCTGGATGGGTCCTATGATGATTCATTTGCACTGGGCTTGGCCAAAAAAGATATGCATCTGATTGGCCAATTAGGAGAGCATCTTAATGTCGATATGCCGCTAGGCGACCTTGTCCTCAATAGCTATGAAACAGCACTAGAGACTTACGGTTTTGACGCTCCTCACCTGAGCATTGTGAAACTTATCGAAGATAAAAGCGGAAAAAAGCTAAGGCCTTAAAGCGCTAACAAAGTCGCATTACCGCCCGCCGCTGATACATCTATCGTGACGGTGCGCTCAACTCCAAAGCGGTCGATATCATCATAAACCGATAGAACAGGTAAAATAGGTCCGTCTCTTTCAGCTATAATTTTGGCAATCATATTTCTATTAGGCCCATCAGTAACAACGCCGTCGATTTCAGAAGTTAAAGCTTTTGATAAATCTTCAGGTAAAATGAAATCGAGTTTCATGGGAATATTGGTATGCTCGCTTTGAAATGTTTTAATTTCATTTTGTATCTTATCACCAGCAATAATATGGGCGCTATTACCGGCAGCAGTAACT
Organism: uncultured Hellea sp.; assembly: GCA_964472905.1. Lineage (GTDB taxonomy): Bacteria > Pseudomonadota > Alphaproteobacteria > Caulobacterales > Maricaulaceae > Hellea. The sequence continues at coordinate 23,125 of CAYYMI010000005.1, forward strand.
TTGAAAATCTGTGTTTTTAACACGTCAAGATTTTCATCTGCCTCGCAAAGCAATGTACCTCGTGGATGCAGGGACAATTCGTTAGTTTCCCCTGTTGGCCCAGGCATTACCTCCACATGATTAAACGCATCTAAATATTGCTGATAACTAACATCTAAAGTGGAATCTGAACGTTTAGAGAGGCGTTTAACATAATATGGACCACCCGCTTTCGGCCCTGTTCCTGACAGCCCTTCACCGCCAAAAGGCTGCACGCCAACAACAGCTCCAATTTGATTTCGGTTTACATATATATTGCCTACTTTGGTAACATTCGCGACATGTTCAGCCCGGCTATCAATCCTTGTATGTAGCCCCAAAGTAAGACCGAACCCTAGGCTATTAATCTGTGCCAAAACATCATCAAAGTCTTCTGAGTCAAATCGATAGACATGTAAAATAGGGCCAAATTGTTCATCAGAGAGATCGGTTACAGCTCCAACTTCTATAGCAGTTGGCGGAACAAAATATCCCTTTAAATTCTCTGGAATTGAGGTACTGCCAATCAAAGGCCAACGCTCACGAACTTCATCAATATAGCTTACCAGATTCTTACGCGCGTTTTGATTTATGACTGGACCAACATCTACCGAAAGATGTGAGGGGTCGCCAACCTCCAATAACGCCATAGCCCCCGAAAGCATTTCATTAAAATCATCAGCGATATCATCCTGAACACAAACTATGCGGCATGCTGAACATCGTTGGCCTGCGCTCTGGAATGAAGACATAATAACATCACTGACCGCCTGTTCCAATAATGCCGTTGAGTCGATGATCATGGCATTAATACCGCCCGTTTCCGCAATAAAAGGAATCGTGGCTCTATCTGTATCCGCGAGGGATTTAGCAATACGTTTCGCCGTAGCTGTGGAACCTGTGAAACAAATACCGTCAATATCCGAAGAGGATACAAGTGCGGCCCCTATCGTAGTCCCTGGCCCTATAACGAGATGTAAAGCATCTTTGGGAATCCCTGCTCTATGTAACAGCTCTACGGCCTTAAATGCGATTAAAGGCGTTTGTTCTGCGGGTTTACATATAACGCAATTCCCAGCGGCCAAAGAGGCTGTAACCTGTCCTAAAAATATCGCCAATGGAAAGTTCCAAGGCGAAATACAAGCGACTGTTCCTAAAGGAAATCGTTTTTGTTGATCGGGATCTTCGGCACGATTGGCATAATATTCACAAAAATCTATTGCTTCGCGTAATTCAGCAATAGCATCTATCCAGCTTTTTCCAGCCTCTTTGACACACAGGGCGAGGAACTCATGTCTATTCTCATTTAAGGCGCGCGCGGCGCGGCGTAAACAATCTGCACGATCTTGAGCTGAATATTTTAGACCCCAATTCGAAGCTTTCGTTGACTTAATAGCTTTCTCAAGATCAGAAATTGTCCCGTCTAAAGCCTGGCCTATAACATCAGTTTTGTTTGCAGGATTTACGACATCATAAAAACCGCTTTTACCAGTCATAATTTTACGATGGACAGCTTTTCCTTTAATGATTGAACTTGCTTTGTGCGGTGTAAAATCTGCTAGCATATCATTGAATATTTCGACTGAGTCAGCTTGGGTATGATCTAGACCTCGGGCTAATAAACGGCGTCCGTCAAAAATATCTCTTGGCGGCGGAATTTTATCATGTGCTGTTGTTTTATTCTCTAAAGCTTGCGCTATAGGGTCGGCTGCTAAATCTTCAGGCAACACATCAGGGTTTAGGAATTGATTGACGAAAGAGCTATTCGCGCCGTTTTCTAATAATCGGCGGACGAGATAAGGCAGGAGATCCTTATAGCGACCGACGGGTGCATAAATACGGCTCTTGATCGGTGTGCGTCTCATAATCTCATCATGAAGCGGCCCGCCCATGCCGTGCAGTCTTTGAAATTCAAAATCGGTTCTATCGTCTGCCATGCGCAATATAGCCGCCATTGAAGCGGCATTATGAGTCGCAAAGCGAGGGTAAATAATGTCGCCAGCATCGAGTAATTGACGCGCGCAAGCCAGAAAAGACACATCCGTATTTTCTTTGCGCGTAAAGACGGGGTAACTCTCTAGCCCCATTTCCTGAGCCCGTTTAATTTCACTATCCCAATAAGCGCCTTTGACTAAGCGGATTGAAAATTTGCGGCCAGCTTTCTTGGCTGTTTCCAACAAAAACTCGATGGCTTTGGGAGCTCGGCGTTGATAGGCTTGTACAACAATGCAAAGACCGCTCCAGCCTGCCAGATCAGGGTCGCTTAAAAGACCGCGGGCAATATGCATGGACAACTCCAACCGGTCAGCTTCTTCGGCATCAATCGACAATCCCACATTGCCTGATTTAGCGATGAGCGCCAAATCCTTGAGTGTTTTTATCAGGTAAGGAACACAATCATCCTTTTTGGCATATTCGTAGCGCGGATGAAGCGCGGATAGTTTGACAGATAAACCGGATTGATCTTCGATTGGTAAATTTGGATTAGCATCAATCACAATGCGCTCTAGCGCTTGTGTATAGGCGTCTCGGTATCGATGAGCGTCAGTCCATGTATAGGCAGCCTCCCCTAACATATCATAAGAAAAACTATAACCTTGCTTGGCAAACTCTTTGGCTTCGGAAACAGCGTCTTTAATCGTTTCACCCAAAACGAAATGACGGCTCATAACCTGCATCGCGACTTTAATCGCTTGATATAAAACCTTATCGCCCAGCTTGGACAAAAGGGTGCTCGCCGCTCCTACCCCCGTTGCTTTTATCCAACCGGCAGAAAATCGTAGGCCATCAGTTGCTCGGTTAACAATAAAAGCTGAACTTTGTCCTTTATGGGACAACCAGTTTCGATCAGAAAGCTTATCTCGAATAAGAAGATGCGCTGTATCCTCATCGACTGTTCGAATTAACGCTTCAACTAACCGCATCAAGGTGACGCCCTCATCTGAGGATAAGCCATATTCCTGAAGTATCGCGTCAAAGACGGAGCCTTGTCCTGCGTTATGACGGCATGTCTGGATAATTTCAGCCGCATTTTCGGCAATAACTGAACGGTCGTCTTGGCTAAGCTTTGCTTGAAGAATTAAAGACTCCAAGCATTGTTTTTCTGGCTTTAAGTAGCTTTCGGAAAATTGAATATCGTCAGCAATCATTAAACCACCTGTTGTAAACAAAATCAGTTTAACGCATTTAAACAGCCCATGGGGCTAGATTAATCCTATATATGGAATTATTTGTGCCTTATAGAAACATTATACAGCCGAAATGACCAATAAATTAGACTTATGCAGACTTTAGATAATATTGATAAAAATATTCTCAGAATTTTACAAAATGATGGGCGCATTTCTATTGTTAATTTAGCTGAGCGCGTCGGGCTAACGAAAACGCCCTGTTTAACCCGCTTAAGACGCCTCGAAAAAACGGGATATATTGACGGTTATCAAGCCCGCATTAACCCCCATAAAGTCGATCAGAGTTATCTTGTTTATGTTCAGATCAAATTAGAAAATACAACCAGTCAAACCCTTAGAAATTTCAACCAAGCCGCAAAAGCAACGCCAGATATTATGTCATGCCATATGCTGTCAGGCGGGTATGATTATCTTTTAAAAATTCGAACACGCGATATGGCAAGCTATCGAGAGCTCTTAGGTGATGTTATTGCAAGCCTCCCAGGTGTCCTAACAACCGCGAGCTTTCCGGTCATGGAAGAGGTTATGGACCGAACCACTATTAGAATTTCTGGGACTTAATTGACAATAGGGTTTAGCCCACAACAAGGCCAATAAAGACCAGTGTCAGCGTTAAGAAAAAGATCATGCCCAAATAAAGCCCAGCCCTATGCATCACTTGGATACGGCAAAGTTCATCTCGGTTAAATCCTATGCGAAGGAAAAACACATCCATCAATCTTAGCATTTAGAATCTCTCTACTTTCGCTATTTATTGCGATTATCTTACGATAACACTTTTCGGCTTCATCAGAAACATCGAACTGACCTGTTCACACAGAGTTGAAATCATGGTGAGCTTTTACTTCCCTGGTCGATAATCACGGGTGGCATGAGGCAAGACTTCCTCCAAAGTCATTGGCATGAGTTTATATTCCCCCTTCGCAAAGAGTGGGACTTGGTCGTTATAATGGGGAGATGTTTCATCAAGCGTAGCCGCGCCATATTGATGAATTGATTTTAGGATCAGTTTTCCACCTGCATCCCAATCCGCATACATAATATGCGTATCGCCCGCGAAAGCGTTCATCACACCGTCTTTGGCAACCCCATCTCGATCGGCGTAAATCGCCCGCAAAATATCAGGCCCGCCGTCGAGCGGTAGATCGACATCGCCACGCTGAATACGGTTAATCTCACCCCACTCAGGATCAATACGGCCAAAGCGCTCTTTAAGCTCTGAGGCCGTTTTCTTGAGCATTTCAAGAGGACCAGATTCTGTTTCTATATATTCATAACCCAGCGCCCGTGTGCCCGTAATAATGGCGAGGGCCGCACCTCGGCTTTCTTTGATGGTGTCACCATCCCAATTGCGCAGAACCTCTTGCGCCTCTTGTATGAGCGGATCGTCAGATTGCGCCGTGACCAACTCCACCACCATCTGCATGATTTGGGACTGCGGATCATATTTCGTATCTGCGCGATATCGCAAAAGCTCTTCTTCGGATATCGCGTCATCATTTTGGAATAATGTCAACGCGCGGCGCGAGCGGTTGGTAATACGTTTTTCAAGGCCGTAAGTTTGTGAAAAATCACTGCGTTGATTATTACAGGCCGCATCCGTAATATTAAACGGCGTGGCATTAGCCGAGAACACCCAGCCACAATCCGGGTTCCAAAGTTGCGGGAGTTCGGACACAGCGCGATATTCTGTCCAAATCAGCTTTGATTGATCGCCTGGCAGAACCTTATCCCATTTTGGCCCTTCAATACGGTCGGGCATTTTAGCGTTGTAAATCTCGCCAATATTGCCCTGCTTATCGGCATAAACGATATTAAAACTGAGCACCCCATTTTGCTCCAGCGCCGCGCGCCACTGCTCCATGTTTTGCGCTTTTGTCATTTCAAACCATTGCTGCACGGCGCCAACCTCACCAAGGCCAGCGAACCGAATAGCATAATGACCTGTTGGCGTAGAAAGAACTGGGCCATGTTCAGACCACAAAACATCGCGCGTTATCGGCAACGAGAACGGCCCCGCCAGTTTTACCCTAAACTTAGACTTTGTGATGTCGAAATCGCGCCACTGTCCATCCAGCTTATAGCGTTTGGGCTTCTTCTCTTTATCTACTTCCAGCGCGTAAATATCGACCAAATCAGGTTGATTGACTGTATGGGTCCAGCCGAGATTGGGCGTCACGCCCTGAGCTAAAATCGGCGTGCCTGGAAATCCTGCCCCCGTCAAATTCAGCCCCTCTTCGGATACCATATGCGCCTCATACCACGCATAAAGTCCTTTCATAGGTTGATGCGAATTGACAACCAAACGTGTGTGCCCATCCGTAGAGCGCGACGGCGCAACCGCAAAGCCATTAGAGCCACGCACAGCTTCGGGCAGGTTTAGCGCGCTCGTTTGCTGCCAAGGCGAGACTGCAGGTTTGTTTTCAGCCGTAAATAATTCTTCGAGCTTACCATCGAGGCGAAAGAAAAACGGCGTCATCCATGTATATCCCGAAACAATATCGTGCTCAGTTATGGGCAATATAGCTGGCGCAACTTTATCCGGGTTTTCGACCGCGTAGAGATTAATCGCATCGGCATAGGCTTTGATAATGGCGCGAGTTTCGGGCTTTAAGTGCGTGAGATATTTAGCCTCGACGGCCTCGCGGACTTTGAACAAATCATAAAGATAATCCTGCGGGGCGGAGTCTTTGCCTTTATATTGCGCGCTCATTCCCCGCGCGCCCATCAGGCTCTCTTGGATATGTTTCCAATCATCCTCAGCATGGGCATAGCCAAAACCGAAACTCGCATCGGCATCCGTCTTACCAAATATATGTGGCACGCCCCATTGGTCACGAATGATACGAACGTCATAACTACTCGCCGCAGCGCGTATAGCGTCTTCGTCAACCTTAGGGCCTTTAGGCGTGAGCCAACACACAGGGATAGATAAAATTCCAATAAGGGCCACCGCCCCCAATAATTTCCACCGCATTTTCATAATGTTTTGTGGCAGTAAATGAGGAGGGTGGCAATAATTGAGTTAAAAGATGAAGTTTTGCTTAGGTAGAAAAACAAACTTTAATGATATGCTATTATGTCAGCCAATCCCCAAACGGTCTTAGATTATAGGATTAGGTCTGGTTCTGTTTTAAAAATTAAAATAGGTATAAATCTGTTACTATCGTTTTAAATCCGCGCCTCTGGAAGACTAAAATGCGAAACTTTGTCCTGGAAACATATTTCTCCAAATGGGAGTTCAGTGCAAAGCACCACATGACGGCCTCGGACGCGCAGAGTATAACAATGGGTCAACTGCTTACTATGGCAGGACTGCCTCATGATGCTTTGTCGGACTTACATCTTGGATATACAGAAACTTGGGGCGCGCCTGACTTACGGCAGGCTATTGCCGAAACCTATGACAAGATGAAAGGCGAAAATATCTTGTGTTTTGCGGGGGCCGAAGAGGGCGTCTATGCCGCGATGCGTGTTCTGCTCAGTCAAGATGATCATGCGATTGTTATTGTGCCCAATTATCAAGCCGCAGAAACTTTACCGCTCGATATTTGTTCTGTCAGTGGTGTCGCCTTAAATCCTGATAACAATTGGTATTTGGATTTAGATGACATTCGAAAGGCGATTAGGCCGAATACAAAACTTGTCTCCGTATGTTTTCCAAACAATCCGACAGGACATATTATACCGAAAGATGATTATACAGAGCTCATAAATATATGCCGGCAGCATGATCTTTATTTATTTAGCGACGAAGTTTATCGCGGTGTTGAGCTTGATGACAGCAAGCGCATTGATCAAGCGGCAGATGCCTATGAGAAAGGATTGTCGCTCAATGTCATGTCCAAAGCCTATGGTCTTCCGGGGCTAAGAATTGGATGGATTGCGTCGGCAGATAAAGAGGTTCTTGAAAGTCTTGAAAAATACAAACAATATTTATCAATATGCAATTCTGCTCCAAGTGAGCGGCTAGCTGTTATTGCCTTGGGTGTCAGGGAGAAGCTGCTCAACAATAGTCGGGCCTTGATGCGGGAAAATGTGAAAAAGCTCGATGCCTTCTTTGGGGATTACCCTGATATCTTTGATTGGCAACATCCAGACGGTAGCTGTATTGGGTTCCCGCGCTTTAAGGGACGAGGCGGCGTCGAAAATTTTTGCAAAGACCTTGTTGAAGAAAACGGCGTGTTACTATTGCCAGCTTCCATCTATCGGTCTGAGCTTATGACGGCACCCGATGATCGTTTTCGTATTGGATTTGGGCGGTCCAATATTGATGAAGGACTCACAGCATTTCGGGAATTTATGGACCGTAAACATAATAAGCTGGCGTCTTCCCTGAGAGTTTAAATCTAAATAATCAAACTATTTCAGTTGTCGATTTAACAGGATTAGGCGCTCAGGACCTCGACATCGCCTCTATTGGTTTACGATAAAGTTTGACTACCGCTAATGTTTGCTTTGCTACATCACCCTTCAAACAAGTCTCCCTGCCCCGATATTGAACTTGGCACACGAAACAATGACGCATTAAGTGGGTTGCCTGATCTGAGTTGATCTATCCCTGTGCGTTTTTGGCTAGCGCGGTAGCGCTGGGCGATGAGCCGCGCGAAGGGTGTTCTTATTTCCTTGCCGCGTGACCAAGCTGGATCATAATTTTTACCGCCGTTCATAGTGCGGATATGGTTCATAATACGCTTGGCGCGGTTGGGCGCGAAAGCTTCTAGCCATTCTTGAAAGAGCGGCGAGACTTCGAGCGGCAGGCGCAAGATTGTATAGGCCGAATAGCTCGCCCCCAGCTCTGCCGCGCGCGCCATAATGCTTTCAAGCTCGCTATCATTCAAACCCGGTATCATCGGGCCCAGCATGATGCCTGTACGAATACCAGAGTTGGCAAGTTTCTCCAGAGCCTCAAATCGCTTCTCCGGCGTTGGGCAGCGCGGTTCCATCGCGCGGGCGAGGCCTCGGTCTTGGGTCGTAATGGATATCATGCAACGCGTTTGGTTTTTCTCTGCCATGGGCGCTAGGATATCGATATCACGCATAATCAAATTGGATTTCGTCAACAACGAAACAGGATGATTAAATTCGGCCAAAACGCGTAAGATACTCCGCGTCAAACGGAGCTGGCGCTCAATCGGTTGATAAGCATCCATATTCGTCCCAATGGCAATCGTTCGAACTTTGTAGCGCGGGTTCGACAGCTCATCACGCAAGAGCTTGGGCCCATCAGGTTTAGCAAAGAGTTTGGTTTCAAAATCAAGTCCGGGCGAGAGGCCGTGATAGGCATGAGTTGGGCGCGCGAAACAATAAATACAGCCATGTTCGCACCCGCGATAAGGATTGATGGAGCGGTCAAAGCCAACATAAGGTGAATTGACACGATTAATAATTTTGCTGGCACGCTCCATTGTGACTGTCGTTTTACGCGCCGCTCTATCCTCTAAAGGAAGGTTGTCCCAATCTTCATCCGTACGCTCCCGTGTTTCAGACTCGTAACGCCCTGTCTCATTACTGCGAGCCCCACGCCCCTTTTCACGCAAAGCGATATCCCGTTGTGGCGTTTTAAACGAAATAAAATGCGGTTTAGCCATGGAATATAATCTCCTGCATAGAGAATATATTCCTAGGACTTTATTCCTTATCAAGTCAAGAACAAATAAAGAACAAACTATTTGTTATCCACAACTGACAATCCCCTTTGGTAAGCGTGGCGGTGTCTGGTATAGATTCGCCAACCATCACGGAGGACAACCATGGCTGCTGAACAACTTAATTTTAAAAATCTCGATCTAAAAAATCTGGATGCTCAACAATTACTTGAGCAAATTTTGGCCAACGGGAAAAACCTCGTTCAAAAAGGGAAGGCTCAAACAGGCGACCTCACAGTTAAAGGTAAAGCTTTGGCCGCTAAAGGTGAAGACTACCTAGTTGATAAATTAAACCTCGAAGATACAGAGGTCAGCCGCGACGCCCTTCGTAAAGGCGTCGGCGCGGGCGCAGCCGCAGGCGCCTTAGCGCTTTTACTATCGTCCCGCTCAGGCAGAAAACTGGCAACACTTGGCGGCCTCGGCGCGCTTGGGACTTTGGCTTATAAAGCCCACAAGTCAGGCAAAATGCCGACATCAGCCGATGAAGTCATCGGACTATTAAAAGGCGAGAAAGCCAATGCCCGCTCAGAAGCCTTAATTCGCGCCATGCTCTCTGCGGCTAAAGCGGACGGGACAATCCACGATGATGAAGTCGACTTGATTAAGAGCTATAAAGGTACCTCTGCCGAGTCTTTGCAAGCGGTTATGGATCAGCCCGCCGATGCCAAAGCCATTGCCGCCCTCGCTGATAGTGACCAAGCTGCAGCGGAAATTTACGCGGTGTCGTGCCGCGTGGCTAATGGTCTAAATCCAAAAGAGCGAGATTATCTAGATAATCTCGCCATGGCGCTAAAGCTTGATCCAGAAATGGCAGCGCGTATCGAGACGGATGTGCGCACGGGCTAATGCGGAAAGCCTTAAAGACAGCCCTTGTCTTTGTTTTACTCTTAGGGGTGGCCGCATGTGCGGCCCCTCAAAGCCAGCTCGAAAGCAGAGAAACACATAGCGCGAATGATCATATTCCACCGCCTGATTTTTCTAAATTTGAAACGCCGAGTTCTGGCGAAAAAGTTTGCGGCGGGTTTCGACAGGGGCCAGCCCCTATCTGCGATGAACCCAGAGAATACTGCCACCGCGAGATAGAAGCAATTTGCGGCGCTGCGGACGCACCAGGTGTCTGCCGTGTTCGCCCTGAGGCCTGCACTCAACAATACGACCCTGTCTGCGGATGTGATGGTAAAACATATTCTAATGCTTGCGTGGCTAATTCCAATGGCATTAGCGTAAGCGCCAAAGGCAAATGTCCTTAAAGACAGTCTTTATCTTTACTTTAATATTAGGTGTGAGCGCTTGCTCGGCTCCTCAAAGCTCTACGGATAATCATACATCTTCAGTTACATCTGCACTCTCATTTACGGCTGAATTTAACCCTGTATGCGGGAATGACGGACGAACCTATGGAAACTCGTGTTATGCGAGATTGAATGGCGTAAACTCAGACTCGGAAGGTAAGTGCCCGCCTACCCTAGAGCCAATAATCGGTAAAATTTGTGGCCAGTCACAGCCAAGGCTATCCACCATTTGTGACGCTCCCCGTGAATATTGTCACCGAGAGGCAAAAGACATGTGCGGAGCTACAGAGGTGCTAGGTCGCTGTCGCGTGCGTCCTGATACTTGCGTAGACGTACTTGCGCCTGTTTGTGGATGTGATGGCAAAACCTATGGGAATTCCTGCTATGCAAATTCAAAAGGGGTTAGCGTTAAATCAAATGGCAAGTGCCCCTCATAATTATTTGATGTGCTGATATCTTGCCCTGCCATCATGAGCGTGTAAAACACCGTTATGTTTCAAAGTTTCTTTTCAGAACTTCGCGCCGCTAAAATTCCCGTCACCATACGGGAATATCTGACCCTTATCGAAGGTGTCGATAAAGGTGTGGCTCATGATAGCTTGGACGGGTTTTATTATCTCTCGCGTACGGCGCTGGTGAAAGATGAGCGCGATTTGGATAAATTTGACCAGGTCTTCTCTCATGTCTTTCGCGGCGTAGACTATCTCACCGACATATTCGGTCAGGACGAACATGAAATCCCAATGGACTGGCTTAAGAAACTGGCGGAAAAACACCTAACCCCAGAAGAAATGGCCGAGATTGAAGCCCTCGGAGATTTTGATAAAATTATGGAAGCTCTCAAAGAGCGGCTCGAAAATCAAGATAAACGCCATGAAGGCGGCAGCAAGAATATTGGTACAGCTGGGACATCGCCTTTCGGAGCCTACGGCTATAACCCCGAAGGTGTCCGCATTGGTCAAGCGGAGAGCCGTCACAAAAAAGCAACCAAGGTCTGGGATAAGCGGACCTTTAAAAATCTTGATGGTGACCGCGAAATCGGGACTCGTAATATCAAAATCGCGCTTCGCCGTCTGCGTAAATTTGCCCGCGAAGGCGCGCTCGATGAACTTGATCTCGATGGAACGATACGCGGCACAGCCAAGCAAGGCTGGCTAGATATTCAAATGCGACCTGAGCGGCGCAACGCGGTTAAAGTGCTCGCCTTTTTTGATATTGGCGGCTCTATGGACGCCCATGTCAAACAAGCGGAGGATTTATTCTCTGCAGCCAAATCAGAATTTAAACGGCTCGAATATTTCTACTTTCATAACTGTCTTTATGAACATGTTTGGAAAGACAATATCCGCCGTATGCGAGAGGTGACCCCGACTTGGGATATTTTACACAAATTTGCCTCTGACTACCGCGTGGTTATTGTCGGTGACGCGGCGATGAGCCCTTATGAAGTCGCCATGCGTGGGGGGTCTGTCGAGCATTGGAACGAAGAACCCGGCGCGGTTTGGCTCAAGCGTCTGGTCGATGTCTATCCACATCTGATCTGGATTAACCCGACCGAAGAAAAATACTGGAGCTTTTCACAAAGCACAAAAATGATACAGGAAATCATTGGCGAAGACCGTATGTTTCCGATGACCCTATCGGGCCTTGAAAAAGCCATGAAAGAATTAGCCAGATAAAAACTAAAATATAATGGAGAACCATATGAAACATTTATTAACTGGGCTAGCCGCCCTGACTCTTGTTGCCTGTGGGGGTAACGGTACTGACGCTGCCAATAGCGCTGCAAAAATTGCAGAAGTAGGTGATGGGTCTTCAATCTGTCCCGCAAGCGAAGTTATTTCTGATGTCGCAATGTATAAAAACGATCATCCTACAGCCCAAGATGACTTTGCGGCTTGGCACGCTGAAAACGGTCAAAGAGCAAGCGTTGTTACCACAGAATCAGGTTTGCAGTATCAAGTTGTCAAAAAAGGGGCCTCTAATGGCCCCTCACCTGAAGGCAGTCAGATTATCAAAGTCAATTATCATGGCTTTTTCCCCAATGGTGAAATTTTCGATAGTTCCTATAATCGCGGACAAGCAATCGAGTTTCCTGCTAACGGTGTCATTAAAGGCTGGATTGAAGGTCTAGGCATGATGAAACCTTGTGATGCATGGACGATTTATGTGCCAGGCAACCTGGCATATGGGCCGCGTGGACGCCCAGGTATTCCGCCAAATGCAACACTTGGATTCCACGTTCAGTTGCTTGAAGTAAAATAAAGATAATACAGCTGGCTCAATCTTGCGATTGAGCGGCCATATTATTTCATAAGACGGGCTTGCGTCTGGCGTGTTTTTCCCATAAAGAGCGCCGCAAATTAGGATTCTTTCGCTCTAATTATGTATAGACCGCCTCTTTCATGGATTTGAGGCGGTTCGTTTTTTTAGAGCGATGATAAACAGGACAGAAAAATGAGTGTTGTACTTGATGTAACCGTGCGTGAAAATACTGGCACAGGCGGAGCTCGCGCGGCTCGCCGTGATGGATTAGTTCCCGGCGTTATTTATGGCGGAGACGAGGCTTCTGTCGCAGTATCCGTTAAATATAATGAAGTTTTAAAGGCCATTAACTCCGGTCAATTCCTTTCAAACATGATTGAGCTGTCTCACGAAGGCAAAACACAGAAAGTCTTGACCAAAGACGTTCAGTTCCACCCCGTCACAGATCAACCCGTTCATCTTGACTTTTACCGTGTGACAGCGAAATCAATCATTGAAGTTGAAGTCAGCGTGAACTTTGTCGGCGAAGATGTCGCCCCTGGCTTAAAAGAAGGCGGAACACTTAACGTTGTTCGCTATGCCATTGAGGTTAAATGTCCAGCTGGTAGCATTCCTGATAGCATTGAAGTTGACGTGTCAGCCATGGAAATTGGCGACGCAATTCATATCTCAGAAATTACATTGCCAGAAGGCGTTAAGCCATCAATCACAGATCGTGACTTTACGATAGCGACAGTCGTTGCCTCTCGCGCAGCCATCGAAGAAGAAACCGATGAGGTCGAAGGTGAAGAAGGCGCTGAAGGCGAAGCAGCAGAAGGCGAAGCAGCTGCTGAAGGTGAAGGCGGAGAAGGCTAGTCAAAAACTGGCTCTCTTGGCTGCGCAGCCCGTTGAAAGGGCCTAAAGAACACGCGGAGCCCGATATGCTTTTATGGGTAGGACTAGGAAATCCCGGCGCAAAATATGCTGGGAACCGTCACAATATTGGATTTCTCGCAATTGACGCCATTGGGGAGGACCATAATTTCCCTAAAGAAAAATCACAATTCAAAGGCATGGTACGCCAAGGTATGATTACGGCCAATGGCCGTCCTGTTAAAGTGCTCCTACTCAAGCCTATGACCTTTATGAATGAGTCGGGCCAAGCCGTTCAGCAAGCTATGCAATTTTACAAAATTCCACTGAGCAACGTCACGGTCTTTCATGACGAGCTTGATCTCGCACCTGGGAAATTTCGAATGAAAACGGGCGGCGGCATTGCAGGGCATAACGGCCTGCGCTCTATCCGCCAACATTGCGGCGAAGATTTTCACCGTGTTCGCCTTGGCATTGGCCACCCCGGACACAAGGATAAAGTCCATAGCTATGTGCTAAGTGATTTTGCCAAAGCCGAACACGGCATAAGAGATGATATTTGCAACGGCGCGGCGCGTTACGCCGACATCTTAGCAGCAGGTAATAGCGAGTTGTTTCAAACGCGCGTGACAGAATATATAAAGGGCTAAGTCATGGGTTTCAAATGCGGCATTGTTGGACTTCCTAATGTTGGAAAATCAACACTTTTCAATGCGTTAACTAAAACAGCTAACGCGCAAGCAGCCAATTATCCCTTTTGTACCATCGAGCCAAATGTCGGGGATGTCGCTGTGCCAGAGGCACGCTTAAACGCGATTGCTAAGATTGGCGGTTCCGCTCAAATCATCCCAGCGCGTATGAATTTCGTGGATATTGCGGGCCTTGTGAAAGGCGCGTCTAAGGGCGAAGGCCTTGGCAATCAATTCCTCGCCAATATTCGCGAAACCGACGCCGTAATTTATGTCCTGCGCTGTTTCGAAGATGAAGACATCACCCATGTTGATGGCCGCATTGACCCGATGGCCGATTTTGAAACGGTTGAGACAGAGCTCATGCTGGCCGATCTTGAAAGCCTCGAGAAACGCAAAGGTGGGCTAGAGAAGAAAATCAAACAAAATGACAAAGACGCGCTTCAAACGATGCGCCTCATCGAAATCGCCATAGCCGCCCTTGAAGATGGCAAGCCCGCTAGAACGGCCGAGATTGACGAGGACGATAAAAAAGCGTGGAAGATGCTACAGCTTTTGACCTCCAAACCTGTGCTCTATGTGGCTAACGTCGATGAGGAAAGCGCAGCAGACGGCAATGCCTATTCTGCTAAGGTGGTTGAACATGCCGCCTCAGAAGGCGCGCAATCCGTCGCTATTTCGGCGCAAATTGAATCTGAAATGGCTCTACTCGATGATGAAGAGCAAACCGAATATCTCGGCGCTATTGGGCTCGAAGAACCGGGGCTGAACCGCCTCATTAGGGCAGGCTATGCTCTGCTCGGCTTAAAAACATATTTCACCGTCGGCCCTAAAGAAGCCCGCGCATGGACATTCCGAGATGGCTGGACAGCTCCCAAATGCGCAGGCGTTATTCATGGGGATTTCGAAAAAGGATTTATCCGCGCCGAAACCACAGCCTATCAAGACTATGTCGATAATAATGGCGAACAAGGTGCAAGAGAAGCAGGAAAAACCCGCCAAGAAGGTAAAGATTACATCGTCAAGGACGGCGATATCATGCTTTTCAAATTCAATGTCTAATCCATTATCTCTTAATTAAGGACATTTGTGATCTTGGGATTAATCATTAATCAACCCTTATTCTTCTAATATACCACCATGAGCAGGGGTTAGGGATGATCTCTCGATAAAACTATGACGCCGGTTAAACCTGCAAGTTTGACCATGTGGGAATGGGTTAGGGATGACCTTCAATGGAGACTTATGGCGTCATAGTACGCCTTTGACTTTGTTTGCAAAGTTTATCTGCACAGGCGCTTTGTCCTTTTTCACCTTATCATCACAAGCATCAGCACAAATTATTAATTGTAATGATCGTTTGGTTACATCCCTCGACTTTATAGGCCCAACATTAATCTCAGGAACGGACCTACAAGTCGGCGCGACCTATAGATATAACTCAGTCGCGACAGGCATTGATGCAGAAATTGAGATATTAGGCTTTACCGGCGGAGCTACTCTAAACTTTGTTGACCGCGATGTAGGGCTCGTCAATTATTTTCAGCCGGAACTCAATGCCAGCCAGAACAGTTCAGCAGATTTTAGAATAACATTTTTAGCGAGCGGGACAAATACACCTATTGAAATAGATTTTGCAGCAGGTGGCATCGATATTGACGGTAACAATGTCAGTCTTCGTGAATATGCGGAATTTGAAACCACACTCGTTGAATCTTTAATCAGTAATCCGACTGAATTAGATATGAATGCTTCTGGCCCGTCTGCATCAGATAGAATACGGTTTGAGTCGAGAACAACACTCGTTGCGCCCGGGATTGACCCAACCGCCACTGCAAATATTGTGATGGCCTTTTACACGGATACAAGTTCATTTGAGTATCGGATAGGCGCTCTGGGAACAGGCACGCAAACGCGATTGACATCATTGGGATTTGATTGCCCAAACCTGCAAAACCCAATTTCTATTCCTTTAACAGCCGAAGATTTTGGTGACGCTCCGTTTCCAACCTATGGAAACCCTATCCATACCATAGTCAATGGGATTAGATTGGGCGCAGCCAATACCGACGACACGGGACCTTATAACAGTTCGACGGCTTCTGCCGATAGTGGCGATGATGGCGTAACGATCCCTGCCCTCGCTCAAACTGCAAGTGCAATTATAACGGCAAATGTCGTTGGCACGGGTGGTTATTTGCAAGGTTGGATTGATTGGAACGGCGATGGGGATTTTAACGACACCGGTGAACAAATTGCCCAAAATGTTCAAGATACAGATAATGACGGCGTAATTGATATTCCTGTTACAGTCCCTGCCTCAACAACAAATGGTCAAACCTTTGCTCGCTTTAGATGGTCAACCACGAGCGGACTTGCATCTAACACCGCCGTATCTGACGGCGAAGTAGAAGATTATGAGATACCCTCAATTACAGAAGCCAGCGTAGATTTAAACGCCGTCAAAACAGTCGAAGTCTATGATCCATCCAATATTGGTCTGTACATGACACCGGGAAATGAAGTCCTCTACAAAATTATTGTTACTAATGAATCGACCTCAACTGTCGAGGCGCAAGATATCGATCTATCCGATACGCTACCCGAAAATGTTCGTTTCGTATCGGCCACAACCACGGGGTTTACAGCAGGGTCATTCGGCTCACCTGCCCTTCCAGCAGCTAATACTGATTGTGACAGCGGGGCGTGTATTATTCGTTATTCCGGCGCAAGCCTAGCCATCGACACAACAGGCGAAGTCATCGTCAGGGCCCTGATTAAATAGATTGATGAACAGGCCAAGGCATTTGGGTCTCTAATATATCAACCTTATCGCCTTGCTTTATGCGGCCAGCGCCTAGCGGGATAGCATTCATACCAAATAAAACACCTTTGATGCGTTTATCGGCTGAGCGGCGTAAATGCGTAAGCGCCTTGAGCGACATATCTCCTAGGCTATCCCCGCTTATCGAGTCTAGTGTTGTCATGATACAGCGCGTACAAGGCTTTATACAGTCGATAACTACATCACCAATTTTTATCTGCTTCCAGCTATCTTCCTCCCAAGGCTGCGTGCCGTCTATCACGATATTGGGCCTAAATCTGGACATAGTTAGGGCCATTTCATCCTGCTCTTTCACATAATCATTGAGCGCTTCTAGCGAGGCCGTTGTCGCAATGAGGATAGGATAGCCATCAGCAAAACTGACATCAAAAGG
This sequence comes from uncultured Hellea sp., assembly GCA_964472905.1. Classification (GTDB taxonomy): domain Bacteria; phylum Pseudomonadota; class Alphaproteobacteria; order Caulobacterales; family Maricaulaceae; genus Hellea. The sequence goes on from CAYYMI010000005.1 coordinate 40,298, forward strand.
TGCGTCACGCCCTTCCGTTTCGCGGCGACGGCGCGTTCCGCCGGATAGACTAGCTAATTGGAAAGCGCCACCGAGGCATTCAGAAAGCCAATCATTGACGGGGTCCAAATATATCGACGCTTGAAACTCATCCTTCCAAACGGATATTGGAGCCATGCGTGTCGACGCTTTTAAATCCAAATCATAATGCGCCCTATCAAAGAACAAAGAAAGCTTATCCTCTGAAGGAATAGCGATAAGGCGAGCCAGTTGGGGGTGGCTACGCTGGGAAATAAACCGACCCTTTTCAACAATTACCCAATGCCGGTCATATTGAAGACCTAATAAGTCTATAGGCGAAGTATTCAGGTCAATGACACGCCCAGATTTAACGGGATATGTATGCAGGGAAGAAATGTACAAATTTTAACTCTACCTAATGTCCGTCATAAGCAACCAAAGCCGTTACGGGCACGCCCATGTCTGCAATGCGCTTCAGGCCGCCAAGGTCTGATAAATCGACGACGAAAGCCGCGCCGACTATCTCTGCTCCTGTTTTCTGGATGAGCTTGATTGCCGCTTCAGCTGTGCCGCCTGTCGCGATTAAATCATCAACGACCAAGACACGTTCGCCTTTGCGAATTGAATCAGCGTGCATTTCAATCGTGTCTTGCCCATATTCCAGCTCGTAATCTTGCTCATAAGTATCAAAGGGCAGCTTGCCTTTTTTACGTATTGGGACAAAGCCTGCGCCAAGTTCATAGGCCACGGCTGTGCCAAAGATAAATCCCCGCGCTTCAATCCCCGCGACATTATCAATATTCATATCTTTATAGGGCGTAGCTAAATCGACGATAGATTGCTTCAACGCCTTTCGGTTTGTCAGCAAGGTCGTGATATCACGGTACATAATCCCCAGCTTTGGAAAGTCAGGAATAGTGCGGATGGCGTCTTTCAGGTTCATAGATTTACCTTATCAGTTTCAGGCAGGATGTGGGTTTCGATAAAGGCCTCCGCCTCCCAGTCTTGAAAATCAGGGTCGGACATAAGCTCGGAAATATAAGTATCAGAGCGCGCCGTTCGCGGCAGGTCATAGCTGGCAAAGCGTGTTGCAGCAGGTGTGTAAAAAGCATCAGCAATGGTCCAGTCATTAAAGAGGTAAGGACCATCATGGCGCGATAATAAATCGTCCCATAGTTCGACCATCGCCGCCGCGTCATCCAGACAGCTTTGCGGGACAGGCTTTGAGGTTCGGCGGCGAAGGTTCATAGGCGCTTCGCGGCGAATATGTTCAAACCCCTCATGCATAAGTTTCGTCACGCGGCGGGCCTCGGCCTTTTCTTCGGCGTCTTTCGGCCATAGGTTAGGCACAGCCTTGGCGCAAAATTCAGATATCGCCAAACTATTGGGTAGGTTATCACCATTAATATCGAGAACGGGTACCGTACCCGCATCCGTTAAAGCGAATAGCTTATCCTTATACCCCGGAATATCGAGATCAATGACCTCCTCTGTAAAAGGCAGTTCTGCTTTGCGCAGTACAAGCCATGGCCGAAGCGACCAAGACGAATAATTATAATTCCCAATATAAAGTTTAAGAGCCATAGTTTTACCGATTAATCAATTTCAAGGCCATAAGAAGTTTTTCACGGTCTGCTGTAAACCCGCTTCTCACCCACAACGCTTTTAAAGCCTCAAGACTTTTGCCCATTTGCGGCCCAGGCTCAACACCTGCAGCTTTCATGTCTTTTCCAGAGAGCGGAAACTCGGGCGGCGTCCAGCCCATAGCCAAATCAGTCAAGCTCATCCACCGTGTGCTAATAATCGCGTCATCTTCCCCTGCCGCTCGGAGGCGGGCGCGATCAATGACGACTTGATTACCTGCCATGTAGATCGCTTTAAGCTGCTCTCTATTTTCGCTATTAATATCTAATGACACAGAGCTATCAGACCATGATCGCAGCCTTTGAGTTTCCTTCGTGCTCATTTTAAGCCGCTTACACAGCAAGGCCATTTGGAGCGGCTCACGCGCGCTCATCGCCATGATCCGCAGAAGCGGGTCAGGCTTTATAGCTTCGCGGCGTTCTAGCTTAACGAGACGCGATAGACCCTCAGCATTGCTCGCTTCAGGCAGAACGGTCTCAAGAACTTCATTGGTCAGCATAATATGAACTGCGCGGGACGGATCAGGGGCGGACAGTATTTTTTTAACTTCCATCCATACACGTTCAGCAGAAAGTTTTTTCAATCCCGCTCTGTTCTCGCGGCAGGCTTTAAGGGCCAATGCATCAACTTTAGACGAACCGCCATACCATGCTAGAAACCGAAAATAGCGGAGAATACGAAGATAATCTTCTTGTACGCGCATCTGCGCATCGCCCACAAAGCGAAACTTCATGGCGTTCAAATCATCTAGGCCCTCACCCGTGGGGTCATATATCGTCCCATCATAATCTGCGTAAAGCGCGTTCATAGTCAGGTCACGACGTTGCGCATCTTCGGCCCAATCCTGAGTAAAACTCACAACCGCGCGGCGCCCATCTGTCTCAACATCTTTGCGTAATGAGGTAATTTCAAACGGCTTCCCCTCAATCACTGCTGTGATCGTGCCATGCGCGATACCTGTCGGGACATATTTGATTTTATGCGCTTTGAGAGTGGCTTCTACATCTTTGGGTTCCAACGTCGTGGCCAAATCAATATCCCCAATCCGCGCGCCCATAACAGCATTGCGAACACAGCCTCCCACAAAGCGAAAGCTCCCTTTTGGAAAGGCGTCAAACAAAGCCATAATATCGGCCTCGCGCATCCAATCGTGAGTTTTGGGGTTAAGTTTCATAAAGTCTATCTAACCCAGCAAGCGTGAACGTCTAGCTTATTTTAATAATCCGTTTCAAATACGCCGAGATGGACGCGCTGATAGAGACGGTACATCGTCATCGCTGTCATCCCCCAGAGATTACGGTGAGTCCCATCAGGCTCATCATAAGGCATGTCATAAAACCGGTGATCTTTGCCTCCGAAAAACACATCACGGGGAACGTGGTTTTTGGGATTCATCAGAAAACTGAGAGGCGCTTCGAAAACTTCATCGACTTCACGTGGGTCAGGTATAATGGGGGCTGCTGGGTCAACAATCCCAATAAAGGGCGTTATACGGTATTCACCAACTGCGTTAAAAGATGGCAAGCGGCCAATAATGTCTATGGCGCCCTCTTTTAATCCGATTTCTTCTTCCATTTCGCGCAGAGCCGCTTGTCTTGCGCTCTCCCCCGCTTCGCGTTTGCCGCCCGGAAAGGCTATTTGTCCTGCATGGGTTGGCATGGTCTGAGGTCGCTGCGTTAAGATCACCTGCCATTCACCCCTGTTGACCAATGGCATCAACACGGACGCCCCGCGCTGTCCTTTGCGTTTTACCTCATCAGACCCGTCAGAGATATCGACGGGCAATATGTTTGCAACAATATTGGCAATTATAGGGTCAGAATCAGCGCTCATAGCTGTCTATATTTCATGTGCCCCCACCGGGCCTAGGGGAAAGAACATCCCAGACGCATAAATACCCAGTTGTTTACCCTCAGGCGTCTCAACTTCAACAGAGTTCTCAACCAATTCGTAAAAGACAGGCCTCGCCATGGCTGCTTCAAGCCGCCCGCGAACGGTCACATAGGGCATAGGCTCGAGAGTCTCGGAGTCGGTTTCAACGCGAATAGGGTTATTGGGGCCTGCCTCAATGACTTCATCAAGATTGGTCGTAAAAAACAGACGCTGAGTCTTACCCTCACCTTCAATATCTACCCGCGTGCCAATAAAATGCCCGCGCTCAACCTGAATACCAATTTTTTCAACAGGAGTGACGAGATAAGTCCGCCCATCTTCGTCTTTGCGCAGAATAGAGGCAAAGAGCCCGACCAAGCCTTTTCGCGTTATTCGTCCTCCCTCATGCCACCAAGAGCCATCGGATTTGATGATCATGTCCATTTCGCCGCAATATTTAGGGTTCCACTTCTCAACAGGACGCTCGCCATCTTCCGTATCTTGAAGTGCCTTCATCAAGTCCTGTAAAGAGAACTGCGAATTACTGCCATTTAACGTATTTTCCATGGACTTTCTTTTACGCTTATTCCATCACTTTTCTAGTCTATTGGCCTGATTTGGCCATAAAGATAAATATCATACGGCTTAAGCGGATTGAATAATTATGTCTCTTCAAACACCCATCCAAGTTTCGGCAAATATCGAAAAGGCTGCCGGCAAAGCCTCGGATCAATTACAAAAAGCTAAACAAGGTGTTGGCGCAGTCATTTTGGGCCAAGACAAAGTGGTCGATCTCTCTATGGCGGCGATTTTATCTGGCGGACATGCGCTCCTTGTCGGGGTGCCAGGTCTAGCCAAAACTTTATTAGTTGAAACCTTGGGAACGGTCATGGGACTAGATGGTAAACGTATTCAATTTACACCCGACCTTATGCCTGCCGATATTGTCGGCTCTGAAGTCCTCGAAGAAACTGCCAAAGGCAAACGTAGCTTTCGGTTCATTAAAGGCCCCGTCTTTTGTCAGCTTTTAATGGCAGATGAAATTAACCGCGCCTCGCCCCGTACGCAATCGGCGCTCCTTCAAGCCATGCAAGAACGCTTCGTGACTGTTGCGGGTACGCGCCATGATCTGCCAGCGCCTTTTCATGTGCTGGCCACGCAAAACCCGATTGAACAAGAGGGCACCTATCCCCTGCCCGAAGCCCAGCTTGATAGATTTCTGTTTCAAATCGATGTCGGTTTTCCTGACCTTGGCACAGAAAAAGATATCCTAATCGCGACGACAGGGGCAACAGATGCCAAAGCTAAGAAAGTTCTAACCCCGAAACAGCTCATCGATATGCAAAAACTCGTCCGTCAATTGCCAGTCGGCGAAAAAGTCGTTGACGCGATTTTGACCTTGGTGCGTAATGCACGCCCAGATCAATCCGCTTTATCCGAGATAAAAGAAACTGTCGCTTGGGGCCCAGGCCCACGGGCCGGACAAGCTCTTATGCTGACAACACGGGCCAAAGCACTCATGGAAGGTCGTCTCTCCCCTTCGATTGACGATGTGTTAGAACTCGCCACACCAGTTCTGCAGCACCGTATGGCACTGACATTTGCCGCGCGCGCCGATGGAAAATCAATCTCTCAAACCATCGCCAAGTTAAAAGAAAGCATCGCTTAGACCTGTTCATGGCAGCTCCTGCCCCTAATCCGACCCAGCTCCGCCGCAATGCAGAAAGCCTTGCCGCTGGATATCCGGCTCTCTTGGCCGAAGCTGAACGTGTCGCGGCCGTCGTCGCGCAGGGTGTTCATGGACGCCGCCGCCAAGGACAAGGCGAAACATTTTGGCAATATCGCAATTACCAACCCTCTGACGCAGCGAACCAAATTGACTGGCGGCGCTCGGCCCGCGGCGATCAAGTCTATATTCGCGAAAATGAATGGGAAGCGGCCAATACTGTCTATTTTTGGCGCGATGGTTCTGCGGGCATGCAGTGGCAGTCCTCAAAGAAGCATCCAACAAAACAAGACCGCGCAACTGTTCTCTCTATGGCTCTGGCTTCGCTATTAATGCGCGCAGGTGAACGCTGCTCAGTGATAGGCGAGTCTGAACGACCAAGGTCTGGGCGTGTGGGGCTCGAACGCATATCAAGACGGCTAGCCTTTTCAGAAGGCCCGGCAAAAAACCTAGACGGTGACATTCCTGCCCATGCGCGGCTTGTCATAGCCTCTGACTTTCTAGAACCGCCTGAGGTCTGGCAAAAGCGTATCTCGCGCCTCTCGGGTCGTCCGGCCAAAGGTATCTTACTGCATGTCATTGACCCCGCTGAACGGGAGTTTCCCTATCGTGGACGTGTGCAGCTCCGTGTCCCCGGCCTGTCTAAATTAGAACCTATTTTAGTAGGCCGAGCCGAACGCGCTCAGGAAACTTATAAAGCGAAATTCGCGGCCCATTGCGAAGCTTTGGAACGCACCGCCAGCCGCCTTGGCTGGCCCCTAGTGCGCCATTATACAGACAAGCCTGCCAATGCAGCTTTAACGGCGCTTTATATCGCCATGGCGGGGACATCACTGTGACGTTAGGCCCGATTACTTTTTTAGCGCCTCTGGTTTTACTCGGCTTGCTAGCTCTGCCAATTATCTGGTGGATTTTACGCGTTACGCCGCCTTCACCCAAGAAAGAAACCTTCCCGCCGCTCCGCATTTTAAAAGATGTTGTGACCGAAGAGGAAACTCCAGATTCAACGCCTTTATGGCTGCTCCTCTTTCGTATTCTTCTCGGAGCTATTCTGGCTATTGCTTTGGCCCGTCCGATTTTACAACAGACAGAGGGCATAACCACGCGGCCTCTTACGCTCATTATTGATGATGGATGGGACGCTGCGCCCAATTGGACGAATGTTATCCGCGAAGCTGAAGCTAAAATCGCAGATGCCCGCCGTAAAAATGTCGATGTGTTACTCCTGACAACGATTACGCCCAACACCAACGCTAAGTTTAAACCCGCCGAAGATGCCTTAAAAGCCGTTAAATCATTGCGGCCCAAAGCTTTGCCATCCAATCGTGAAACCTTAGCCAAAGCGCTAGACAATACTGATATATCAAGTAGCGAAGCTGTGTGGCTCTCCTCTGGTGTTAATTTCGGTCAAGCCGACGCGCTCAATAATGTCTTAAAAGCCGCCGCAAAGGCCGTACGGTTAGATCCCATTGGCGAAGCCAGTATCATTATGCCGGGCGAAATCCGCGAAACACCCGATGGTTTTAAATCCGTCTGGCATCGTCCCAATAATTCCGGCCTCAGAAGCCTAGAAATTATCGCGAGTGGTAAAGATGGACGCGTTATTGGACGCGCCGATATCAGCTTTACCCCCGGAGCCTCTCGCGCCGAAGCGGAGTTCAAACTCCCAAGCGAATTACGGTCCCGCGTCAGTACGCTCAGAGCTAATGGTGTTAGCTCAGCTGGCTCTGTGGCCTTGCTCGATGATAGTTGGGGACGGCCTTTAATCGGTGTCGTGACACCGCCTAAAGATATTGCCAACCCATTACTGTCAGAACCTTTTTACACCAAGACAGCACTGACTCCTTATGCCGATATCTTTGAAGGCACACTCGAAGACCTTCTACCACTCTCCCCTAGCGTCATTATTATGCCCGATATTGCCCGCACGATTAATAAGGACCTCAAAGAATATGTCGAAACGGGTGGCTTATTACTCCGCTTTGCAGGAGAAAAACTAGCTGAACGCCCTGATGAATTACTGCCGGTTGTCCTACGCTCAGGAGGTCGGGCATTAGGCGGCGCGCTGACATGGGAAGACCCTCAAAGATTGGCGACATTTACTACAGAAAGCCCCTTTTTCGGTCTCGCTATTCCTGATGACATCACCGTGAAAAGACAGGTCATGGCTGAGCCCGGTATAGAGACCGATACGAAAACTTGGGCACGTCTTGAAGATGGCTCCCCTGTTGTTACCTCATCAACACAGGGGCTAGGTCGCATTGTTCTCTTCCATGTCACAGCCGGACCAGAATGGTCTAACCTACCTGTAGGCGGGCTTTATGTGAATATGCTTCGCCGCATCCTACCTCTCGCCCGCGCCGCACCGTCGCGCAATCAAGACAGCTCTGGCGACTGGGTCGCCGAGCGCGTTCTCAATGGTTTTGGACGCCTAGAAACACCGCCAATTGAATCCGCCAGTATCCCTGAAGCTGGCTTCTCCGATATTAAGATCTCACCGCAACACCTTCCAGGTCTCTACCGCCAAGGCGCAAGACGGCGCGCCCTAAATACGATCAAAGCGCCGCAAGACTTAAAAGCGATTGGTAGTCAATCAGGCATAACGATTTCAGATTATGGGCGCACAAAAGACAGAACCATAGGAGGCCTCTTGCTTGGGGCAGCCTTATTGATGTTGGCCATAGATGCCTTATTCGCCCTCATGTCATCTGGACGTCTATCATATTTAAAACCCAAACTTTCCAGAGGCTTAGCAGCATTACTTATAGCTTCATTTATAGTTATTCCTCTCGACACGTCAGCTCAAGATAAGAATTTGGAGGCCGCAACAGCCCTACATCTAGCTTATATAAAAACAGGCAATGGACGCCTTGACCGCATAAGTGAAGTGGCGCTGGAAAGCCTAGCTAGACAACTCACTACTAGGACCACCATAGAGCCCGCAGGCGCGAAAGGGATTAATCCTGAAACAGACGATCTTGTTTTTTATCCCTTCCTCTATTGGCCTGTAACGCGCGATGCACAGCCTCTATCTGATAAGGCCAATGCTAATCTTAATTCTTATATGGCAGGCGGAGGAACTATTGTCTTTGACACGCAGGATGAAGGCGACCGTGTCTTACGTGGCTCTGAACCACATCCTGGCCTAACAGTCTTGACTGAAAAACTGGATATCCCGGCTCTGACCAAAACACCAGAAGATCATGTTCTGACCAAGTCATTTTACCTCATTCAAACCTATCCCGGGCGCTGGGCAAATGGGGCAGTCTGGGTTGACCGCGATACCAATGGCGCGGCGCGTGATGGTGTCAGCTCTGTCATTTTGACAAGTAATGATTGGGCTGCAGGCTGGGCGCTAGACAAAGACGGTAATGAGCTGGCAGAAATAGAAAAAGATATTCCTCGCCAAAGAGAGATGTCTATCCGTGCGGGCGTAAACGTCGCCATGTATGCTCTATCTGGGAACTATAAAGCCGACCAAGTCCACGCCGCGGCCCTTATTGAACGCTTGGGCCGACAAAATAGAAAGCCGCGTGATCTTGGAACTGACAAAGGGACTGAGAAGCCCTAATGCTCGATAACCTTCCAAATATCGCATTTGATCCTTTACTCGGCATTGGTTGGATTATTGCCCTCGGTATTCTAATGTTCATCGCAGCATTAGCGGCAGGGATAGGCAGGCTACGGAGTTATTTTTTACGGTTGCTGGCTGGCCTGTTCATCGTTTTGGCTCTTGTAAACCCTCAAACCGTCATTGAAGATCGGGAACCCTTGCAAGACGCTGTCTTAGTCATCAAAGACGAGTCTGAATCTATGCAGTTAGGCGGACGTGAAGACGCCAGTAACAAAGCCTATACCTCATTATTAGAACAGCTCAAAGCGGATCCGACATTAGAGGTGAATACGGCGATTATACGACCTGATTCCGATGGAACGCGCCTCACCTCATCCTTAATTGATGGGCTTGGAAATATGCCCGCCAATCGTTTGGCAGGCGTTATCGCCATTACCGATGGTCAAATTCATGACCTTCCAGCAAATCCGGAAGGTTTACTGCCTGAGGGTGTCCCCTTTCACAGCGTAATAATTGGAGAAGAAAATGCGCGGGACCGGCGCATTAGAGCAATCGTCGCCCCGCGTTACGGTCTTGTTGGCGAGCAAGCTGAGTTTGAACTTCGCGTAGATGACCCGGGCCATAATGGTGAGCGCGCTCAAATCGAGATTAAACTTAACGGCGTAACAAAAGCTCGATTTCCAGCAACCATTGGGAACCGAATTTCTATCCCGATTGAAATTGAACGGCGTGGCAGCAATACAGTGGAACTCACGGTAAAACCCGTCGACGGCGAATTGACGCTTAACAATAATGTCTTTGTCGCCGAAATTTCAGGTATCAGAGATCGTATGCGCGTTCTCTTGGTAACAGGCGAGCCGCATAATGGGGGGCGCTCTTGGCGCAATCTGCTCAAAAGTGATCCTGCTGTTGATCTCGTACAGTTTACGATTTTGACAAATCCGCGAGTCAAAAATACCAATGCCCGCCAAAGCGAATTATCTCTCATTGCCTTCCCCACGCGTCAGCTGTTTGAAGAAAAACTTACAGAATTCGATCTCATTATTTTCGATCATTTCAAGAGAAGGTTTCAACCTAGCCGTAGCGGAAGGTCGACTCCAATCCTATCTCCATACTACCTTCAAAACGTCTCTCAATATGTCGAAGACGGTGGAGCTTTACTCGTCGCAACTGGCCCAGCATTTGCGGCAGATGAAAGCATATATCGCTCGCCGCTCGCCGCAGTGCTTCCCTCGCGACCTACAGGCGAGACCACGAATGAAGCCTTTAAGCCTGAGCTTAATGCCAAAGGCCGCCGCCACCCGATAACGGCATCTTTCTCGGGTAAGGACGATAAAACATGGGGCAAGTGGTTTAGAATAATCGACAATAAACCCATTAGCGGAAACGTTTTAATGGAAGGCCCAGATGCCGCCCCACTTTTGGTCATTGATAAAATTGGAAAAGGGCGCGTCGCCATGCTAATGTCCGACCAAGCATGGCTTTGGTCAAAAGGGTTTGATGGCGGCGGTCCCTATAGTGAAATGTTCCGCCGCACAGCTCATTGGTTGATGGGGGAGCCTGATTTGGACGCTGAAAAATTAACAGCGACGACCGAAAACGGGTTGCTGGCTATTGAACGGCGCACCTTGGAAGATCAAAACCAAAAAGTAACAGTTAAAAAACCTGATGGAACATCAGAACGTGTGACTTTGTCTAAAACAGCAGACGGCATTTATCGCGGAAGCGTTAAATCTGCCGGACAAGGGGCTTACAGGCTCGAGAGCGGCGATGTCTCAACGATCACAGCCATTGGTACGCTTAACCCGAAAGAATATGCCCAACTTCAACCCACTACGGATATTCTTTCATCTCTAAGCTCAAATACAGGCGGATCTCAGCACCCTATCGAACTAAGTGGAAAAAGTCCTGAAATACGCCGCGTCAAAGCAGGACGAAAACTATCTAACCCTAATGCGCTAAGTCTTGTGGCCCATGAAGATTACACAGTACGCGCCTCTAAACGGTCCCCCCTTGCCCCGGGATGGCTCTTCTTCATTTTAGCATTGCTCTGCCTTCTGGGGGCTTGGCGCCGTGAAGGCGTTTAAATGCGCCAAACAAGGCGTAACTGTCTGGAATTTAACTGTAAAAACTAAATTGAAATGGCGATAGGCGTGTTAAGAGGCATTATTATTCAGGGTTTAATCATGACAACATACAGTTTTACCAAAGCCGTTTTAACATTCGCAGTTATCTCTGCTATTCCCAGCGTAGCTTTAGGGCAAGAAACTCGTTCTAATGTCCCAGAACAACTCCCAAATAAAAAACTTGAAGAACGAGGCGAGCGTATTCGCGGCCCCATTACGTCTATTGCTGCTGGCGCTCTTTTATTTGCGAGCTATGATAAAAATGCAGATTATCTAATTGATGCAGATGAATTTTCAAAAGGACAAGCCGCCTCATTCCAGTCCGCAGATAGTGACAAAAGTGGAACATTAAGTCTCTTTGAACTTGAAGATTGGCGCAAGGCGGCTTTAGGCTCCCTTGATGCCGCACCAGGCAATCTCTCATTTGATAAAGATTATGATCAACGTGTTACGGTGAGCGAATTTAAAAGTGCCTTAAAATATGTTTATAATGTCAACGATAAAGACGCCGATAACCAATTAAGTTTTGAAGAAATGATCCGCGTTTTTGAAATCCCAAGGGGCAGGCGTTCAGGTTCAAGCGCAGGTGCTGGCCAAAGAGAAGGTAGAACACGCGGAAATGGAGACCGACCACGCCGTGGAGAAGGTCGACGGTAAATCAACGCTGGCTCCCAATTAAGTGTTTATTACCGATGTTTCCTAAGTATTTTTTACCAATGTTTTGCTAATCATGTATCAAATTAGAGTTGAGAATAGACATGCCATTTAAAAGAACAATCCTTTGCTTAGCAGCAATTTCGATGACGGGATTAACTGGATGCCAAGTAGCTAAAGCGACAGGTAAAGTGGCTGCATTACCTTTTAAAGCCGTCTATAAAACGACCGAATTCGCAGGGAAGAGCGTCTACGAAACAGGTAAATTCGCTGGTAAGAGCGTGTATTACACAGGAAAAGGTGTTTATAAAACTGGTGAATTCGCGGGCAAATCCGTCGCGGCCGTTGGTAAAGGCGTTTATTACATGGGCACAGTACCCGTCAAAATTACGGATAAAGCGCTTGATACAACGGCGAAAGTCTTGACCGTCACAACACAAGCCGCAGATGCCTCAGGTAAAGTTTTAGAGGTTACACGTAAGATTCAAGCAACAGAGCTTGAAGCAGAACTCGCAGCCTTAAAAGGCGCAACAAATCTGTTAGGTATCTTTGTGGACGCAATTTCATAATTATCACAGTTTATTGACTGCCCCAATGATTGAGGGTTGCGTATAAATTTGTTATGTTCTCACATATTGGAGACCATTATGCGTAAATTACTCACCTCAACTCTTCTTGCAGTCTCTTTTGCAGTATCAGCCCCCGCTTTAGCAAAAAGCTTTGGGTTTAACTCAACCATTTCAGAGCCTTTAAATACTCCAGTTAAAATCGAGGTAGTACTCAGCGAAGACCTTGCATATCGGGCAAATAACTTACCAAAAAAGCTTAGGGACAGAAGCACTAGTACCAGACGTCTAAATGCAGGCTTTGCTAATAACGGATTTATTGGGGATAGAGACTTAGAGCAACTCACGGAACGTCTTCAGTCAAAAATTGAGAATAAGTTTGCAAAAAAAGGTATTGAAGTCTCAGATAATGCCTCCACAGTTTTACGCGTAACTATCGCGGATGCTAAACCTAACCGCCCAACACACGAACAATTGTCGCGAGAGGCAAGTCTTTCATTCAGCAGTATTGGCGTGGGCGGAGCAGAAATTGAAAGTGAATTAGTGACCGTTGATGGACGCTCTCTTGGAACCATAGATTACAAATGGTATGAAACGGATATTCGCGACGCACAGTTTGGCGGAACGTGGTCTGACGCCTATCGTGCCTTTGGACGTTATGCCAGCAGAGCTGCAAAAGTTTTAAGTAACTAAGGCACCCCAATATATTTATGCGTTTGTGTCGATAGACGCCATAATGGATTTTTTAAACAATAATCAAAAGCTGCCTTTTCATTGGCGGCTTTATTTTTGTCGTCGAGTGGCTGCAGACTAAAGACTTCAAAATCTAAATTTGTAAAAGCCTCAGGACTATTTTCAGCTTGTGGATACACAAGCTTAAGTTCATGGCCTGATGTTTGTAGCAAAGGGGCATCGGCCTTGGGCGAAACACATATCCAGTCCAGTCCTTGTGGCACTTTCAGAGTACCATTGGTTTCAACCGCAACCTTAAACCCCACATCATGAAGCGCAGCGATTAAGGGGCTATCCAACTGCAAGAGCGGTTCTCCGCCTGTACAAACAACCCATTTTTCTCCCTTGTCAGCGCCTACGGGCCAATGATCAGAAACAGCCTGCGCTAAAGCTGTAGCTGATATGAACTTCCCCCCGCCTGGTCCATTCGTCCCGACAAAATCAGTATCACAAAATTTACACACCGCAGAGCTACGGTCTTTCTCAAGCCCGCTCCAAAGATTACACCCCGCAAACCGTAAAAAAACAGCCGGAATGCCTGTCTGAGCCCCCTCACCTTGGACGGTGAGATACATTTCTTTGACCGAGTAGCTCATCTATTAAATCGCCCTGAGCTATAGTTTACCCATCCTTGATGACGCAATTCACACGCAGGGCAACTTCCACAACCATAACCCCAATTATGACGCTCGCCTCGCTCGCCCAGATAACATGTATGCGTATCTTCTAGGATAATTTGGACTAAGTTCTCTCCGCCAAGTTTAAAAGCGAGGTCCCAAGCGCCAGCTTTGCTGAGATGCATTAAAGGAGTTTCCAAAGTAAATGCCTTATCCATACCCAACGATATAGCTTTCATTTGAGCTGTTAGAGTTTCTATACGGCAATCAGGATAGCCAGAAAAGTCGGCCTCGCACATACCACCAATGAGCGTTGTTAAATCTCGCCGATAGCCTAATGCTGCGGCAAAATTCAAGAAAATCAAATTGCGCCCCGGGACAAAAGTACTTGGAAGGCCCTCTTCCGATAGCGTGATTTCAACATCACGCGTCAAAGAAGTTTCACTCATCTGGCCCAAGGCCGAGAGATCAATGATATGGTCTTCACCGAGTTTATTGGCCCATTTGGGAAATGCCGCCTTAATAGACTCTAATACAGTTTGTCGGCAACTCATCTCAATTGAGTGGCGTTGCTCATAATTAAATCCAACCGTTTCGACATAATCAAAACGCTCAAGCGCCCACGCCAAGCAGGTCGCAGAGTCTTGTCCGCCAGAGAACATGATCAAAGCTTTTACCGGATTATCCGTCATGGGCGGCGCTATATCCCCAAATGAAGGCCCTGACCACCCATCATGGCATCAAACTTGTATCGTTAAAGCGAGAGCACCATTTTGGGCCAAGCGTTCGGGAACACTATGAAAAAACGGTACATAGTTTTAGGATTAGTCGCCTTGGAAATCGCCCTATTGCCATTTGCAGGTACCCTCCTTCACAAAACAGACTTTTATGCTGATATGAAGGCTCTCGCGAAACCACAACGCGCTATTCATGTAAAACTACCCCCTGAACCCGGCATGACACGTTACATGGTCTCAGCAAATGCACCTTTCGTCGTCACAGCCGAAGAGATGATTGGTCAATTTGATATCAATATTTATCCCAGCGGTGAAATTAACGGCAAGCCATTTGGTCATAATGCCCAGGCCCCGGGCGAGCTAAAAGCTTGTAGCCTGACAGAAACACTCGAACCCCGCGCCGTTTATAAATCAGATACAGGTACAATCGCCAAAGACGGTGAGATTTTATCTAAAACAGTTCTCGTTGAAATTCGTTATGAGCCTTATTACAAGCCGGATCTAAAAATTCTGACTGAAAATAAGTCAAAAACTATCCTTTCAGCGCAATCTTGTGAAAAATCACCTGACAAAGCCATATAACTAAAATTTTAAGTATCAGACCTTTAAAACCCCGTTGCATTTCCTATATTGTATCGTTGGAGGGTCATAATGACTAAAAAAACGACGACATTACCGGCAAAGCGCAAATCGAGCAGCGCGTCCAAATCGGATGCTAGCTATTCAGGCAATATGAGCCTTTCTGTTTCTCTATCTCCCGAACAGGGCCTCAACCGTTACCTCCAAGAAGTACGCAAATTTCCTATGCTTGCCAAAGACGAAGAGTTCATGCTCGCCAAGCGATGGGTCGAGCATCAGGACTCAGCTGCAGCAGAAAAAATGGTGACATCTCATCTACGTCTCGTCGCTAAAATAGCCATGGGATATCGCGGTTATGGCCTACCCATCGGCGAAGTCATTTCCGAAGGTAATGTGGGCTTGATGCAGGCCGTCAAGAAATTCGACCCCGATAAGGGCTTCCGTCTGTCCACCTATGCCATGTGGTGGATACGCGCCGCTATTCAGGAATATGTCCTACGCTCATGGTCTCTCGTGAAAATGGGAACCACGGCTGCTCAAAAAAAGCTATTCTTCAACTTGCGCCGCTTGAAAGGCGAGATGAAAGCGATTGAGGAAGGCGACCTGACACCTGAACATGTTGCCAAAATTGCGACCAAACTGAATGTCAAAGAATCCGAGGTCACCTCAATGAACCGGCGTATGTCCGGCGGCGGGGACGCTTCGCTTAATGTCACCATTGGCGGAGATGACGGCACGGCCCAATGGCAAGATTGGCTTCAAGATGATACCGACTCACAAGAAACAACCTATGCCAATAGCGAAGAACATGACGCGCGTATGGACTTACTCAAAGATGCCATGGCCGACCTAAATGATCGTGAACGTGATATTATCGCCAAGCGCCGCCTCGCGGACAAACCGATGACACTCGAAGACCTTGCGAAAATTTATGAAGTCTCACGCGAACGAATCCGCCAAATCGAAGCCCGTGCCTTTGAGAAGCTCCAAGAAGCCATGGTTAAAGCCGCAGGAACTGCGGGTTTGATTGAGGGCTAGTTTTTAGGCATCTTATTTTGGCCCCTCTGAGGAACCTAATCCAAGTTACAATTCTAGCGGTTTTTCCATTTAGGCGATTGCTTCATAAGGAAGGCCATAAGACCGATTTGTAGGTCTTCAGATGCCAAGACTTTGATGACTTTCCCTGAAGAATTTTCAAGCGCAGTAATAGGATCCAAAATATTGGCTGAGGCGTGTATCATTTCAAGTGATGTACTTACTGCGGTTGGACTGGCCTCGCATATTCTCGCGGCTATGTCGCGGGCCGTATCCATCGCCTTACCTACATCCGTTTTATAATTCACCAAGCCATATTTCAAAGCTTCTTCAATTTCCATGGGTCGTCCTGTCAAGATCATATCCCGAGCGATGTGAGGAGGTAAAACCTTGGGCAATCTGAATAAACCACCTGCCGCTGCCACAAGTCCTGTCTTGACTTCGGGAAGCGCAAATTTTGCAGATTGATCCGCGATAATAATATCGCAGGCCAAGGCAATCTCCAACCCGCCACCGTAAGCAAATCCATTAACAGCAGCTATTACAGGTTTTGATCGATTTTTGCGATGGGTTAATCCTGCAAATCCAGTCTCCGGCACCCAGAAAGGCTTACCGGAGGCGGAATATTTTAAATCATTTCCTGTGCAAAATGCTTTTTCGCCAGCGCCGGTTAAAATAGCGACCCAAAGAGAGCGGTCTTTCTCAAAAAGATTGAAAACATGCTCAAGTTCAAAGTTCGCCTCAGGAGTTAAGCAATTGCGGGCTTCCGGGCGATTGATTGTCACTTCTAGAATACGGTCATTGCGTTCGACTTTGCAAAACTCAAAATCACCGTCCAACGTTTTGGGTACGACAAGTTCCAATGCGCGTGTTGTGTCCGCTGAGAATGTGAAGCGATTTCCCGGACCTTTGCTTGTCACATATATATCTTTGCCAATGGGGTCGCTCTCCAGCATCTTGGACACTGTGTCCATATCAGCTCGGTCGGTGACGCAAACGAACCGACGTCCATCTGCTAGGCGTGCCATAACATAACCGCGTTTCGGCCCCTTGCGGTCATATTCAACGCTATAGCCCTCAATCCGGGCGCGGCCATTGGCATAGGTGGCAATATCTGGCGATGTTTGTTCACTCACATTAATCTTGAGAGTAGATTTGTCAGCCTCCACCCATCCTTTTATGGGGGCTTGAGCCGCATAGATACCAACCGCATGTTTAGACAGGAAGCCCCCATTCGTCCCGACGAGGCCGGTTCCGCCGTTATCTCGGAGGGTTTTGACTACATTAACAATGCTATGCATTGAATAATTATTCCCGGGCCCTCCAAAGAAAGGCAGACCGCCGGTCAATGTCAATCCACGGGGGTCGTCTGGCTGAATTCCCATGGCCTCACAAGCCGCAAATACCGCAATAGGGAAACAGCTATAAATATCCATGCAAGTCATGTCGTCAACAGTGAGGCCTGCCGCTTCAAAGACGGCGTTATAGGCCGCAGTCATCGCGAATGAGCTACTTATATCTTCGCGGTGAGCAATAGTGAGGTCGCTCGCTTCACTTCCTGCAACCGGATAAATCCATTTATCAGCTGCAATACCCATCTCGCGCGCCTTGTCTTCGCTCATCATTATAAGCGAAGCTCCTTGATTAACACCGTCCTTGGCTACCATAGCCCGAGGATAAATATCCGTCACAGGTGTGTTTTTTTCAGAAATCGTTTTTACCTCTTTAGGACTGGATGATTCAGGGAACATCGAACAGGGGTGCCCGGCGGCCACTTGTGAAAACCGTGCAAACAGATCAGCGCAGTCATTCGCATATTCTGCCCGGCTTTGCTTCAGTCGGGCGCGCCTAGCATTTTCGAAAACAGAATAGATGGATGGAATATTCGTAAACTCATTGGGAACTTGTTCAATGTCGACAGTATCGGTGAGACTATTGCCGAGGCGGTTATCTATCTGCCCATCAATATCATCTGACCAGTCGGCTTTGTATTTAGCACGCCTTAAGGCTTTCTGGTTGGCAAGGGCTTCCGCGCCAACAAGCAAAACAATGCTCGATAATCCAGACGCAATCTTTGTGGCAAATTCATTGACAAAAGCTTGAGGCGTGTGCCCGCCCAGCTCGCTGTAAACTGCTGTTTCCGGATCTATATCTAACCGCTTGGCAATAGAGCGCGGCGGGTTAACCGCATCACCAAATGGACTTTTCAAAGGGGCGCCGGAATCAGAAAATGTTCTAACAACTGCAAGCGTGTCTATCTCTGAAGCCAAGCTCTTTGCGCCTGTATCTTTTAGAGCCATACGTGCGGCTCTTTCCATAAGATCAAGAGGAGAGAAAGCTGTATTCAAGTCTTCGGGAACCTGCTGAACAAGTTCGCCCACACCAACAATAACAACATTTTTCACAGCAGTCGCCTATAGTTTAAATTGCGTTTGCAATTAAGCCAGAATGAGCATTTCCACAATGGCCGTTTTGCGGGCAAGCAGACATCACAACTTAATAACGACGAGTTTATGACCCGCAGACACCTTGTGACATGATTTCTGTGTGTCTTGCTCTATATTTTGATTCCGAACATGGACCTAAACGAGATATGACATGAGCCCTAAAATGAAACTCGGACTGACGTCTGCATTAATTCTAATCATTGTTGGCGGAGCCTATGCTATGGCGCAGACCCGGAATGCTGTTGTCGAAACAAAAACAGTTGCGACCGACACCTT
The DNA here is from genome assembly GCA_964472905.1 of uncultured Hellea sp. Lineage (GTDB taxonomy): Bacteria > Pseudomonadota > Alphaproteobacteria > Caulobacterales > Maricaulaceae > Hellea. The sequence goes on from CAYYMI010000005.1 coordinate 58,883, forward strand.
AGACGCAGATGCAAGCATCGCGTCGGAGTTGAAACAAAGCCCTCTACCGACAACGGCAACACTGACAGAAGATGATCAAAAACTTATTCTCTCTCTACTTGTGCCTGAATTTTCTAGCGCAAAAGAGCTACAAATAGCTGAACTTAAAGAACGGTTCTCTCCAGCTTATATTGCCCCGACATTGGAAATTTTTCATTTTGTTCCAGACCCGCGTATACGCCGTGTCTTGCTTCGCCAACTCATAGATACAACAGATCAAGACTTCGGAACCGATATAAATGCCTGGTATCGCTGGCTCTGGAATGAACCTGAAATCAAAACCGCTGGCTATGATAATTTCAAAGCTGAATTTTACAGCGCGATTGACCCGAAATTTGCCAAATATTTCAGAAACCGTGGGAATACAGCTCAAATCCGTCTCGATGAAATAAGATGGGGCGGCGTCGTGCAGGACGGTATTCCGCCGCTACGACAGCCTAAAATGCTAGACGCGAAAGATGCCGACTATCTCGAAGATGACAATGTTGTCTTTGGCATAGAGGTCAATGGCGATGTCCGCGCTTACCCAAAGCGTATTCTGGCATGGCATGAAATGTTTGTTGATAATGTGGGTGGCGTAAGTTCCGCTGGCGTGTATTGCACGCTCTGCGGAACTGTCATCCTCTATGAAACCGATGCCAAAGGCCTCTCCCATGAAGTCGGAACGTCTGGCTTTCTCTACCGTTCCAACAAACTTATGTATGACCAGGCCACACAATCCATGTGGAATACGATTAAAGGCGAGCCTGTTTTAGGCCCTCTCGTGGGTAAAGATATCGCCCTGCAACACCAAAGCGTTGTGACAACGACATGGGGTGAGTGGAAGCGGCGTCACCCGAATACTAAAGTCCTCTCTCTTGATACGGGACATCGCCGTGATTACGGAGAAGGTGTGGCTTATCACGAATATTTTTCGACGGACCGTTTGATGTTCAACACGCCCTATAATGATCAACGTCTTAAAAATAAGGAAGAAGTATTAGCTCTACGCTTTAAATCCAACCCGCGCGAACAGCTCGCCATTTCAGCTAAATACCTAAAGAAAAATCCCGTTTATATGGACAAACTCGGGACGCAAAATATCCTTGTTCTAACTGACACGACAGGGGCGAACCGAGTCTATGACCCTAAGGGTTTAAAATTTGCAAGCTTTGACGGCGATAGCACAGCGATTGATTCAACAGGTAAAAAATGGACTCTCTCGGAAAGCAAGCTTGTCTCAGCTAATGGCGATGTGCTCAAACGCCTACCCTATAACCGCGCCTTCTGGTTTGGTTGGCACGCGACATATCCGAATTCAAGACTGGTGAATTAAGGCTAGCCAGTCTTAATAAGCCCTAAGCTCGCCAGAGTTTTGCCATAAAGAAATTAAAGCGTCACAAAATGACCTTTGATTGAGCAAAGATTAGCCCGACATTAGATCTAATCCGTCCCTATTCATTTTAATCAGGGACGGGATAGGCCATGCAGTCATTACTTTCACACATTCTTACAACAACTCTTTTAACAACGGCCTTTTGCTCAACAGCATGGGCAAGCAGTCCCTCCAATCCCTCCCGATTATCACTGCAAACCGAAACAGAGATTGGGTTGAATGAGACACAAGACGGCTCACTGTTGTTTAAGACAGACCGTCCGGGGCGATACCTCAAAGCCCCTATGGTATCCACAGATGTTAAAATGGATATTGCAGGGCCTGTTATCAGAACAACCTTGTCTCAGACATTTAAGAACACATCAGATGAATGGGTTGAAGGCATCTATGTCTTCCCCCTTCCTGAAAATGCCGCCGTAGATCATCTGCGCATTGTTGTGGGAGGCCGATTAATTGAAGGACAAATTAAAGAAAAGAAACAGGCCAAGAAAATTTACGAAACGGCCAAAGCGCAAGGCAAGAAAGCTAGTCTGGTTGAACAATTACGTCCAAATATGTTCTCGGCTTCTGTTGCCAATATTGGCCCTCATGAAACCATCGCTATACAAATTGAATATCAAGATAAAAGTAAGATAAAACACGGCGTCGCGTCGCTAACCTTCCCAATGACGGTTGCTCCGCGATTTTCTCCGCCAACTGAACTCATCAAAGTCGCAACAGCAAATGGAAAAACGATACCCGTGACCCTAGATCCCGTTTTAGACAGGCATCTTATTTCACCGCCATTAATGGCCCCACAAAATGAACCAAAAGACTTTCTGCGTTTACCTGTGAGCCTTGATATAAATCTCGAGGCAGGCTTTGACATCGCCGATATTTCAAGCCCCTATCACGACATTACCGTCGAGCGGATTGATAAGGATAGCGCTCGTATCACGCTAAGCGAAGGCGAGGTCCCTGCGAATAAGGACTTTCAACTCAAGTGGAAAGCCCAAGCCTCTAACGCACCTCAGCAGGCTCTCTTTACCGAAACAATCGGGCAGACGCGTTACCTGATGACGATGATGTCACCACCTTTGCCAGAGATCCCCCGTCAGATCAAAAGCCATCCCCGTGAAATGTTATTTATCATTGATACATCTGGCTCGATGGGAGGGACATCTATCGTTCAAGCCCGCAAGGCCTTAAAGCTTGGCCTGAACCGCTTAGGGCCTGAAGACAGTTTTAATATCACTCGGTTTTCAAACAATTATACTCAGCTTTTCGCCGCGCCGCGCCGCGCTAGTTCAGAAAATATTCGTGAAGCTCTAAACTACGTAGATAATCTGCACGCTGGCGGCGGGACGATGATGTACCCTGCCCTTGATAATTCCCTATCCATTCAATCTGATACAGAACGCTTGAGACAAATTATATTTATCACCGACGGAGCCATTGGGAATGAGACACAGCTTTTCGCCCTAATTAAAGATAAACTCGATGATGCGCGCATGTTCCCCGTAGGTATTGGGTTTGCACCTAATCGGTTTTTCATGTCCCGCGCGGCAAAATTTGGCCGCGGCACAATGGTTATGATCGGCAAGCTGAACGAGGTTGAAACCCATATGGGGCAGCTTTTTTCTGATTTAGAAAACCCAGTCCTGACTAATTTACAGCTTAACCTGAAAGATAAAGGGGAAGCTTATCCATCGCGCTTACCCGACCTTTATGACGGCGAACCGGTTGTTTCGATTACAAAGCTTGCCAGCAACGAGCTTCCAAACTCGCTCAGCATCTCTGGAAATTATGCCGATAGTCCCTATAAAAGCCAGATAGATATTTCAAAGGCTACCCCCGCTAAAGGTCTATCGGAGCTTTGGGCCCGTCAAAAAATTGCAGACCTTGAGGAACGCCGTTTTGATAGATCAAGCGCGGCGCAAATTGATGCTGAGATTTTAAAAACAGCCCTCGATTATCATCTTGTGAGCCGCCTGACCTCGCTTGTCGCAGTTGATGTTACGCCGTCGCGAAGTATTTTGGACCCGCTGACGAGTCTGGCTGTTCCGACACAACTGCCTGATGGTTGGGACTTTGGTAAACTGGCCGCCGCGCCGCAGGCCCCGCGACAGCGCTCGCATGCAGCCTATCAAGGCGCGCCAAATGCGCAAAACTCAACACGTCCAAGGCGAACAGCTCCAATGCCTGGAACGGCCAGTCCTCATATCCTGATGGCATGGTTAGGGTTTTTCCTCATGCTATTAGGCGCAATACTACGCCGCCGTGATCGCCATGCTTAAGCGGCTAAGCTTTAGCCTCATCCTAGGTTTATGCGGGATGTGGCTATTGGGTAATGGGCTTTATATGGGCGGCAAAGCTAAGCTTGCCCAGAACCTCCTTGACCGCGCTTGGACTAAAACATCGATGACTGGCGATGTCTATTTGCCGTGGTCGTGGATGGACGCCCACCCCGTCGCGCGCCTAAAAATTGAGGGCGATGAGCGGTCGCATATTGTTCTGAATACCGATAGCGGCCAAGCCCTTGCCTTTGGTCCTGCCGTGATTAGCGGGACAGAAAACACAGACCTTCTCGGCATTGCCGCGCATAAGAACACGCAATTTCAAAATTTGAGAACAGTGAAGACTGGCGAAATCATCACCCTTGAACGCCCCAAGGGAGAGATGCTGAAATATAAAGTCACCCATGCCAAAATTATAGATAGCCGCAAAGACGGCCTGCCTATAGAGGTCAAAGCGAAAACGCCGTCCCGTTTGGCTTTGGTGACATGCTATCCCTTTGATGCCGTAAGCTTTAATGGCCCGATGCGTTATGTCGTCTATGCAGAGCGTGTTTGAGAACGCTTGTCCCCCATTAAACCTTGGCACAGGGCCAAGGATGACGTGCTAGGGTATCCGTCATCCTAGGGTTTATCCCTAGGACCTTTAATGTAATCCAACAATAATGTAATCCAACAATAATGTAATCCAACAAT
>CAYYMI010000006.1:0-63022 GCA_964472905.1 uncultured Hellea sp.
TACAAGAGAGTCTGATTTACATCAGTCCGAAATTCAGTCGCTCAGAAAGCGCGTTAAATATCTCGAGACAACCGGAAAGTAGTTTGTCATTTCCATTCTCCGACCAGAGTGAGGGCGGTTCAGCAATAGATGTAACCTACTGTTGAGCCTGGACATGAGCGCCACAACACAAAAAGCAGAAGCAAATCACTTCGAACTGACTAAAGCTCTCAAAACCGCCTGCGGTTCTTTATCCATAACTCTCAATAGTGCCCGTGCTGCACCAGAAGGTTGCCGTGCTCCCTGCTCCCATTTGCGGTATCCTGACACACTTGTGCCCAGCATAAGCGCCATCTGATCTTGTGTAAGACGTAATTTAGATCGGATCGCTTTTGCGTCTATGGCTTCAATGTCGACTTTATGTAAAATCGTGCCGTTATCTTCCCCACGCGCATGGCCAAGAGCCTCCTGCATGGACTGGATCAATTCGTTTGCAAATGTTGTCATCACTTACTCCTGTAATGCGCTTTAATAGCTTCAGCAAAAGCAGAAACCGCTTTGACCTCGTCACGGGTTAAATCGACGCTCTAGTTTATTGCATAGACCAAAAGCGCATATATAGGCGCGTCCTCATTGAAGACATAATAGATTACTCTGGCACCGCCGCGTTTGCCACTACCAGATGCTGAACCACTTACTTTTCGGACACCGCCCGTATGCGGTATTAAATCCCCTGCATAGGGATGTGTATCCATAAAATCTATGACAGCCTTCTTTTCAGACACCGAAAACAACTTTTCTGCCTGTTTGATAAACAAAGCTGTTTCAGCGACGATTTGCATGCACTTATATAGCCCAGTGGGTTACTTTTGTAAACAACTAGATAACATATGAGGCGAAATAACTTCGGCTGAACAGGGCAAAATATAAGCTCATTTCATGACCAAAACTTTTCGCACTGCACACATAGTGCACACGAAAACGCCTAAGTCATTGAAATCATTAAATAGTCTCTCCAATCCATCATGGGCGCAACGGAAACTGTAAAATTTTGCTTAGTCGGCATTATATCCTTTATGGTCGATCACGACTTTGGCTCCAATAATTACTTTCGATTAGAATAAATAAGACAAGATTGCTAAATTTAATTTTCCTAATATTGTGGTTATATTAGTGCTCACCAGCAAAGTTGTATCTAGTGAGGGTTTATCTTTAGATGACTTGTAGGAGTTTGTAATGTCATACCCTGTACAAATAGATCCTGAAACGGGTGGCCTAATTGTTCAAGATGAAGACAAAAATATCGTGTTGCATCCTCTTTGGGTTAGAGAGCGTGTTCGAAATGACGTAATATTCGATAAACATAATAACCAACGACTTTATGAGCCCGCCGAATTACCCGCAGATATGAAAATTACGCGCATAATTTCGCAAAATGATAATGCCGTTGAGCTCGAGTTTAGTAATGGTGATAACTTTAACCTATCAGTACCAACTATGCTTAAAGAAATCGGTTGGGCCAAAGACCCTGAAGCGCCGCCAATCCCAAAAAGCTGGACTACCGCTTTAAACACGAGGCCAGAGGCAGATTGGGCCGATATTGATGATCCCGTAAAACTTAAACAGATGCTTGAAGGGTTTTTACGTTATGGGTTTTGCATCATGCAAAATACACCGACCGAACGCAATTCCCTCCTAAAACTCGCCGGACGCTTTGGTTATGTTCGAGACACACATTGGGGTAAAATTTTTAATGTTGAAAAAAAAGAGAATGCATCGGACTTAGCCTATACAGATTTAGCTTTACCCTCTCATACGGACAACCCTTACCGGGAGCCCGTACCTGGGCTTCAATTTTTACATTGTTTAGTCAATGAAGTTGACGGAGGTCTATCAACCTTAGTTGATGGCATTGCCATAACAGAGCGGTTAGCCGAGGAAGAACCCGAACAAGCGGCTTTACTTGAAGATATCAATGTGCGTTTCAGATATGAAGGACCCGCCGCGATATTAGAAACCCATGCACCCATGGTTGAGCGGGATCACCGCGGAATAGTAACACGAATAAGAATGAGCTCAAAACTCGATTACGTTCCCGCAATGGATAATAATAAGCTCGATATGTTTTATAAGGCGCGTCGCCGTCTGAATGAATTATCAAATGATGATGAATTCCAAATTACGTTTCCTTTTAAAAAGGGAACATTGCTAATGATGGATAATTACCGTCTTCTTCATGGGCGCACGGCTTTTGACAGCAATAAAGGACAACGGCATTTACAAGGCTGTTATACAGATCATGACGGGGTCACAAGCCTCTACCGGATGCTTGCAAATGGTAGCCAATTAACATCAGTACCCTCAGAAGAAGTTGAGGTTTAAGCTTAGGTTTATGCAGATATTCATCGATGCCGATGCCTGTCCAGTTCGCGAGGAAACATATAAAGTTGCGAGGCGGCACCAAGTGCCTGTTACGGTCGTTAGCAACTCATTTCTACGGGTTCCTAAAGAGCCTCTGTTAAACTTTGTCGGTGTTTCAGATAATTTTGATGCCGCTGATGACTATATTGCTGAAAGAGCCAACACCCAATCCATCATCATTACATCCGATATTTTATTGGCTGATCGCTGTCTAAAAAACAATGCGGCGGTCTTGGCTCCTAATGGAAAGCCTTTCACAAAGGATTCCATCGGCGGGGCCATTGCAACGCGCGCTATTATGGCTGACCTTCGGGCGGGTGCAGATATGCCAAATCTTGGCGGCCCGCCGCCTTTTACCCATAAGGACCGGTCAAAATTTCTGGAATGTCTTCATGTCACAATAGAAAGATTAAAACGCAAAATCTAATCTATTTATTTATTGACCTAGAGTTAAGACACCCTATGTTGCCGCGACTTTTCTAAGGACTTAAAAATGACGATGGCAACTAAAACTTCAGCTCTAGAAAAAACTGTCCAAGCGGCATGGGATGACAGAGCGTCACTCACGGCTGATACGAAAGGCGAATATCGTGACGCCGTAGAAACCGCGATCATGGCCCTTGATAGTGGAGATATGCGCGTTGCAGAAAAAACGGGCAATAAGGATTGGGTTGTCCATCAATGGCTTAAGAAGGCTGTCCTGCTAGGCTTTCGCCTAAATGCCAATGGTCTTATGAGCGGCAATGTTAACGAGGGAAATTGGTGGGATAAAGTGCCGTCAAAGTTCGAAGGGTGGGGAGAAACAGAATTTACCAAAGCAGGATTTAGAGCTGTCCCGAATTGCGCGGCGCGTCGCGGAAGTTTCATCGCGCCTAATGTTGTTCTCATGCCAAGCTATGTCAATATTGGAGCCTATGTTGATGAAGGGACGATGGTAGATACGTGGACGACTGTTGGGTCATGCGCGCAAATCGGAAAAAATTGTCACCTCTCAGGCGGGGTTGGAATCGGCGGTGTTTTAGAACCCCTTCAAGCTAACCCAACAATTATTGAAGATAATTGCTTTATTGGCGCGCGGTCAGAAATTGTAGAAGGCGTGATTGTTCGTGAAGGTGCTGTGCTGGCGATGGGTGTTTATCTGTCACAATCAACAAAAATTTATAATCGGGCGACAGGCAAAATTACTTACGGTGAAGTTCCGGCCTATTCTGTTGTTGTGCCTGGGTCTTTGCCTTCAAAGGATGGAAGTCATAATTTAAATTGCGCGGTTATTGTTAAAACGGTTGATGCTCAGACACGGTCTAAGACAGGCGTTAATGAATTACTTCGAGATTAATGGAAAAGGTTTAAGGCAAAGCATCTTCGATATTGTTCAGAAGACTATCTAGTACCTTTTCTTGCTTAAGCCATACAGGTTCAGTTGATGTTGGAAGAGCTGTTTTAGGCATATCTGCTAAAGCAATCTCCATATAGTCCTTCCAGATCAAAGCCGGAATAGAACCCCCGGTAACTTTATCCATAGGGGTAAAATCATCTGCGCCGACCCAGACCCCCGTGACAATATCCGGCGCATAACCGATAAACCAAGCATCTCTAAAATCATTCGTTGTCCCAGTTTTACCCGCAACTTGCCGGCCTTCGATATAAGCGCGGCGGCCCGTCCCTTGCGTAACTGTACGGGTCATAAGACGGTTCATGTAACCTAGGTTTTCTGACGAAATAACCCGTGGGCTATTTTGCGCAGTATAATCATATAGCGGAGTCCCGTCAGCCGTTGAAATGGAGAGGATGCCATAAGGTGTAGCCATTTTTCCATAATTTGAGAACGGTAAATAGCTAGCTGTTAAAGATATTGGCGTTGTGACTTGGGCCCCTAAGGCAAGGCTTCGTAAAGGTTTTAAATCCTTTAATCCAAAATCATTTGCAGTGTTTATAACGTCATCTCTGCCAACTTCTTCACCTAGTCTTACCGCAATTGTATTGATAGATTTTTTGAAAGCATCCTCTAAGCTCATTTTACCTTTAAACTCTTCGGTAAAATTTTCGGGAGCCCAATCCCCAATTTCTACCGCTTTATCTTCTCGCCTATCCCAGGGGGACAGCCCTTTTCTAAAGGCTGATAAATACACAAACGGCTTAAAAGCCGAACCCGGTTGTCGCTGGGCTTGTGCCGCACGGTTGAACTGGCTTTTTGAATAGGCTGTTCCGCCGATCATTGCCATAACGCCGCCTGTCCCATCGAGAGACACTAATGCGGCTTGTGCAGCGTTTCGGTCGGGGTCGAGACGGTTTTGTACAATATGACTTGCCTTAAGTTGAGCTTCAAAATCCAACGTCGTCTGAACAACCATATCTTGAGCAGGTATCCCTACGGCGCGCTCGATTTCTGGCCAAATCCAGTCAACAAAATATTGAGCGCTATTATCAGATTGCGGGCGGCGTATATTGATAGGATCGGTCAAGGATCTATAATGCGTATAATTATCAATAAGGTTTTGTTTGGCCATAACATCAAGAACAATTGCCGTTCTTTTCGCAGACGCTTGCGGTGAAGAAACAGGGTTATAACGCGAAGGGGCTTTTAAAAGGCCGGCCATCATCGCCCCTTCACCAATCGTCAGCTCTGATGCGGTTTTCCCCAAATATCGTTTACTTGCGGCCTCTAGGCCCCAAGCGCCGCTGCCAAAATAAACGCGAGACAGATACATCTCTAAGATTTCATCTTTGGTGAAAGCTTGCTCGAGCCATATAGATAGCATCATTTCCTGAGCTTTCCGTTTTAGCGTTTTATCAGGCGTTAAAAATACATTTTTGGATAATTGTTGTGTGAGCGTTGATCCCCCCTCAACATAACGGCCCGCCTTTACATTTTTAACCATTGCGCGAAATAGAGCTTTCGGGTCCAATCCAACATGATACTGAAAGCGGCGATCCTCCGTTGCAATAATCGTTGCTGCTACATGCTTGGGTAAATCAGCGAGCTTCACGCGCGGCGCCGAGGATGCCCCTCGTACCAAAACATCACGGCCATAACGATCAACAATTTGAACACTGACTGGGCGGTTGGGTTTCCACAATGTCTCGGCAGAGGGCATGTTTTTTGACGCCAAAGCTATCGCGCCCATAAATATCATACCCAGCAGATAACCACCCGCGCACATAAGGACCCCCGCGGGGATAATATAAGTTTTAAATTGAGTGAATATAGGTTTCACAGCTTAGAACTTCAAAGTCACAGGGTTAATCAGAGTTAACTCTATGACGGTAGAAGATTAAGCAGCGATGAATTCCCTGTTAATACTTGTTGTTACTAAACTTTAAGACGGTAACGGCGCGGCGGGGCCAGCCAGTCCAGGCTCTTTAGCGCCAGCCCCTCTGTAATCTTTATCTTTGACAGGACAAAAACTGAGAACGGTTGACCCTGCAGCACGGGATTCTTTACCCGGTTGAATAAAGTCGAGGCCGCCTTCAGGCTTTTTCGCAAGGATAAGATCAAGGTCATCTCCGCGGTCTTTATAAAGATCATCCAGCGTATATTCTTCCGACAAGGTCGTAGAGCGAAAACGCCAGCCGCCCCACCAGTCACGGGTAAGAGAGTCAAAGCTGCGGCCGCGAGACGTCAATGTGCGGCCGCGTGAGGTAAAGGCAATTGTATCTTCGTCTTGCTCGTCATTATCGGCTGAGGTGACTTGGAAAACACGGTGCCGGCCTAGTTCGGGCGCAAATTCAACGCAGACGAGGGCATTATAGGCGTCATTTGGCGTGGCCGCGATAAGGTGGTTAAAAGCTGAATGATCAAGGCGGTAATCTGCATTTTCTGACAGGACTTCACCGTAAAATGTGGCGTGACCTTCAAGGCGAGCGCCGCGCAATCGGCGCCAATTCGTATCCGCGACAAGTACTTTAACATCCATTTCTTTAAGTGCTTTGGCGAGGCCAAGTGACCATGGATTAGCGCCAACGATCATAACGCCGTCACCACCGCCTGAGGCGAGGCCAAGAGCTTTGGAAATAGGTCCGATAAAGAAGCCTGCAAAGAGCACAGTGGTGAAAACCAGAGCGAAGGCGAGCGGCACAAATAGGGCGCCATCTGTGCGCCCTATGGCTGTTAACTCAGCAGCAAATAGGCCCGCTACGGCAACGGCAACGACTCCGCGCGGGGCAATGAAACTAATGAGCAGACTTTCCTTCCAGTTTAACCCTGACCAGAGTGTAGAGAGCATGACGGCGATGGGGCGCACGAAAATCATCATAACTAAGACAAAGGTGATGACGCGCCAGCTTTTGACCATCTCGACCAAAATTTCAGGTGTCAGTGTGGCCGTTAGAATGACAAAGACGCCAGAGACCAAAATAATAGCAATATTTTCCTTAAAGCGGTGTAACTCGACCATTGAGGCGAATTTCGTATTGGCCATCGTCATGCCTAGCGCGGTGACGGCCAGTAAGCCTGTTTCGGCAGCCATAGTATTGGCCAATACAAATATGGCTAGTATCCAGGCTAGCAAAATGGGGGCCTTGAGATATTCCGGTATATGTCCTCTGCGGAAGGCCCAAGCCATACCATAGCCTGAAATTATACCCATAATAGTCCCGAAAAGAGCCGCAAATGTCAGCTTGCCAAAGACCAGATACATAGACGCTTCACTTTGAGAAAAACGAATAAATTCATAGCCGCCAACCGCAAATAAGGCGCCAAGGGGGTCATTAACAATCCCTTCCCACTTCAGCACATTGGCAGGGCGGGACTTAAGATGGGCTTGCCGGAGCAGCGGCATTATCACTGTTGGACCTGTAACAACGAAAAGACCGCCGACCATAGCGGATATATCCCAAGCTAGTCCGACGATATAATGGGCCGCACACGTTCCCAAGAACCAAGCTATAGGTGAGGCCAGCAATACCATGCGAATGACGGCTTGGCGCGCATCGCCCAGATCTTTGAACCGCAAGGTCATCCCGCCTTCAAAGAGGATAATCGCAACAGCAAGCCCAATCATGGGTCGGTAAAGATCGCCAAAATCCTTAATCGGGTCGAGCCTGAAGAGTTCCAAACCATGTATTAAGGGTTCAGGCAGACTAAATCCTAACATCCAGCTAATAAGAGGTCCAAAAATCAACCCCGCAATTGCCATTAACACAATGGCGGGACGCTGTAATTTCCAAGCAAGCCATTGTGCGCCAATACCCAAGATGCCGATAAGAGCAATCTTGAATGGAAGCGTATTTACAACGTGATGAGCAGCATCTGCAGCGGCAGCCATATATAAACCCTAAGTGATTCTTTTCGTCTTAAATCTAATCGTCCACGCGCATAATATCAAATCCGATATCATTATTTCCGTAGCTTCCATTATCATACTGATCGACCCGTCCTTCGAACCACCCCATTAAATGCTCATAAATCTTTTCGTAAAACTGGATAAGGTCTTTTTCGCTGGGCGGTAACATAATGTCAGCTTCATTGCCTTCATCGACATGAATATACATTTTATCGCCTTCCTTACGGCACGTTAGCACAAGCCGCATAAAATCGCCCTCTCCAGAAATATTTATGGCGAGACCAAAGCTAATAGGTTCCAGTGGTAAAAACCCCTTACCCGTCACAGAAAAAGCCGCGGACCTATAATTTTGCGCTGTAAAAGGGCCTTGAGGTGGGACTAAAAACACACACTGCCTGCCGCTATCCAACCATTCGCACAATCCATCGCGGATTTGTTCTGCAACCGATCTGATTTGAGCATAATTATCAAAACTTCTCTCGCCATAAATTTTTGCGGCCGCAGAGATTTTTGAAAGGCGTGAAGGCGATTTAGGCATTTGAATCTTTCATATTTTATTCTTATTGCCAGCTTAAGAAGGCTTATCCAAGACTAAATTTAATGTTGGTACAGCATAATGCTGCAGAATGGGCACATCTTTCCCTAAGGTGATAATCCTATAACATCATAATGACGGCTAGCCTTAGAGCTTACGGTAGCCCATTCACTATTTTTCATTCGCGCTTGATGTCTGTTATAAGCTTTTTGCGATTTAAAACTTTCTATAACGTGGAATTTCAAGGGCTCATCTTTATCCTGCCATATTCGGAAAAAGGTACAATCTTGCTCCTGATTGCTCAGCCGAATATGAGTGGGAAGAGCACGTTTTACGCGGCTTAAGTCAGCTTTTGGAACTTTTATGAAGCCGCTAAGCCAGACCGAGTCAGGCGTTCCCTTTTCCATCTTCAATATTGCCATTAAACCTTGGCGATAATTTTTATATTTTGGGGACCAGCCTAGTTCTTTTTGCGCGCGCTCAATGCTCACTTTCTTCGATTCCTTGTAAAAACTTCGAGCCATATCGGAAATATTAGCACCTTCATGAGCAAGTTGAGGAGGCCGAGGAATATCAAGCATATCAGCTGAAAAATTTATAACGTCTTGCGGTGGCGCTGGTGAGCCATCTGCAAGATTATAGATACTAACAGGGTTGGGGTGATCAATTGATAATAGAAGAGCCCTAACAATATCGTCGACATGAATTCGGTTTACAACATGCCCAGCCTTAATAACTGCGCGCGCTTTACCATCACGCAAGCGTTGAAAACTTGACCGATGAGGGCCGTAAATACCTGCAAGGCGGAAAACATGTATAGGCAAACCTGTTTCCAGCCATTGTATTTCAGCAGCCATCCGGTTTTTACCGCGCTGTGTTAAGGGCATAAGAAGCTCATCCTCATAAACCCACTGCCCTTTTCGGTCCCCGTAAACACTCGTTGCGGATAAATAACCTACCCAAGAGGCTTTTTTGGCTAAGCTGGCGAGCGCAGAGTCTAAACCGTTCAAAAAAGGATCACCATGAATAGTCGGGGGAATTGAGGAGAGAATAATATCGCTTATATTAATAGCCTTAAGCAATTTGCCCGATAGACTTCCAACATATAAAATAGGCTCTGCTCCGAGGGCGCGCAAAACATTAGCTTTAGACTCACTTCGCGTTGTTCCGAAAACCTTATAACCACGGGCTATAAATTTCGGAATTAACGCCCGCGCAGAATACCCTGCCCCAAGCAAAAGAACTGACTTCTGATTGCCTCTTTGAGTAATCTTTTGTGACTGTGATTTAATGCGCGCTGCCATTGCCGCCTTGCATTCCTTTCGCTAATTAACCCGCATGAATTTACGCCGCCTACTCCTAGGGCTTTTGCCTCTGATTGCAATATTATTTGCAGAACACACGCATGGGGAAGACTTGACCGCTGAGTTTGATAACAAGCATAAAAAATGCCTGGAAAGAATAGCTGAAGATAATGAACTTGCCTTTGAAGAAGCCATGATTTGGCAAGATGATGGCGGTGGCCGCCGCGCCAAACATTGTGTTGCTATGGCTCTTTATGCACTTGGGCATGAAGACGAAGCCGCCCATAGACTAGATGCACTCGCAAAAGCCTCCGATGGAGGGACGCCTGCAATGCGGGCAGATTTTTACAGTGAAGCTGCCAATTTTTGGCTTGTGGCCAATAAGCCTGACCGGGCTTATAAATCGGCTACAGATGGTCTTGATATTAAAGTAGATCACTTAGATCTTCGCATCGCGCGCGCGCGCGCATATGCCATGTCAGGATATTATGAATATGCCGAGATAGATTTAACATCAGTTTTGGGCTTTGATCCTAAACATGCCGGGGCTTTGCGCTACCGAGCAGATGCCCGCCTACAGCAAGGGCGGTTATCTGAAGCTAAGGCAGATATTGAAAATTCTCTAACGTCTGATCCAAATGCCGTTGAAACTGCACTGTTGAGAGGGCAGATTAACGAAGCTATACGCAAGCAAAAATAATTATAGAGACTGCTTCGGGACGTCCAGAGATCAACTGAGTAAGATGAAACTCTTACTTTTTTATGTTAGCTTTTTATAAGCATCTATTTGACAATTAGCTTCGCTATTATATGGCGTTGATATGCTGGATCTACGTCCTGTCTTTTTTATTATCGGCTTGATGGTCGCCGCCCTTGGCGTATCTATGTTTGCGCCTATGGGCATTGACTTGGCTTATGGAGATCGTTCTTGGAGGGCCTTTGGAATCTCCGGAATATTGATAACCCTCCTTGGGTCAGCCCTCGCTATGGCAACTTATACCCCAAAACCTAAGCTTAGCGCCCGTGGAGCCTTTCTTTTAACAGTGCTCAGCTGGGTCGCTCTCTCTGGGTTTGCGGCTTTTCCATTTATGCTAGATCCCATGAACTTAAGTCTAACAGATGCCCTATTCGAAGCGACTTCTGGGATAACGACAACCGGGTCTACAATTTTAATAGGACTTGATAATTTACCTAAAGGCATTTTGCTCTGGCGAGCGATTTTACAATGGATTGGCGGCATAGGCATTATCGTAACAGCCATGGCGGTACTACCCATGCTTAAGGTTGGCGGTATGCAATTATTTCGCCTCGAATCTTCGGATATGGGTGAAAAAATCCTACCGCGAGCCGCTTCCCTCGCAGCTGGTATTGGCGGAATATATGTTGTTCTAACTGTCATGTGCGCTCTCGGATATGTTGCAACAGGCATGAACGGTTTTGATGCCGCGGCTCACGCTATGACAACATTAGCAACTGGGGGGTATTCGACATCAGATGCGTCTATGGGCGGGTTTATGGATGACGGAGCCGATCTTGTCGGCATTGCTTTTATGATGGCAGGAGGCATGCCGTTCGGCATATACCTTCTTTTGGTTACGCGGGCAGATTGGCGCGCGTCTTTTAAAGACTCGCAAGTTCGCGCATTTGTTATTGTCATGGCCGCATTAATTGCGATGGTAACTTTATATCTATGGCTAAATTCAGAACTCACACAATCTAGAGCCCTGCGCTTATCAGCCTTTAATGTTGTCTCGATTGTCACGGGAACGGGTTATGCGACGACCGATTATAATGCGTGGGGGCCTTTTGCCATGGCCGCCTTCTTCGCCTTTATGTTTATTGGGGGATGTGCTGGTTCTACCGCATGTTCAATTAAAATCTTCCGTTACCAAGTCGCATTTGAAGCCTTGCGTGGATATCTGTTTAAAATGCCGCGCCAAAATGCGGTTGTACCTTTGCGTTACGAAGGGAAAGCGCTTCCTGAAACCGTAGTCTATTCTGTCATGAGCTATTTTTTTCTTTTCTTTATGACATTTGCGGCTGTTGCAATCATTCTTTCAATTATGGGGTTGGATCCTGTTACAGCATGGTCAGGGGCTGGAAGTGCAATTGCAAATGTTGGCCCAGGACTCGGGGATATTATTGGTCCTGCAGGCACCTATGAGTCTTTATCCAATGGGGCCAAGTGGGTTTTGCTCATTACAATGATTATTGGCCGTCTGGAAATTGTCACAGCCCTTGTTGTTATAACCCCAGCCTTTTGGCGTGTTTAAATATTTTCTAATTTAAAAATATAGTCTGTGTCGCAAAACTCGCAATTTGCCTTAATTTCTCCCT
This sequence comes from uncultured Hellea sp., assembly GCA_964472905.1. Classification (GTDB taxonomy): domain Bacteria; phylum Pseudomonadota; class Alphaproteobacteria; order Caulobacterales; family Maricaulaceae; genus Hellea. The sequence continues at coordinate 11,859 of CAYYMI010000006.1, forward strand.
GCTCCGCCATATCTTCCAAAGCCTTAATATCGAAAGCTTTTAGCGTTTTATGCAATCGATCTCGGGAACAGGTACATTTGGCTTCTATAATTGCTGTTTCAACAACTCTAACCCCGCCTTCATGGAACAAGCGATATAAGAGTCTATTTTGAGACAAATCAGGATCGAGTAATTCGACATCCGTAATCGTCCCAAATAAGGATTGAGCTGTAATCCAAGCATTTTCGGTATCCCCTCTTAATTCATCATCTGCGATTTTTTGGATCATAATACCGCCACCGCGCCAAACAGGCTCTTGCCCTGCCTCCTGTATAAGACCGCAAGCCAATCTAATTTGTGTTGGAATTTGTTCAGATTGCGCGAAATAATGTTCTGCACAATCTGAAAGTCTTTGTCCTTCAATTGCCGCCAAACCTTGATATTGATCCATATCAGGACCTTGGTCTATGGTCATCGAGAACGTACCACCGCCTAATAATATATCGGCGCCGGGGTTTCGGTTATCTAACGCTATCTCTTTTAAACTCTCATCATCCCAGCGGGCATACCCCTTTATGGCCCCTTTAGTTGTGCAGTCCGCTAAAAGAAGGCTTATCGCGCCCTTATTGGTACCATGGCATTGAATAATAAGACGACCATCAAATTTCAAAGACCGGGCAACTATCGCGCACAGCATCATCGCCTCGCCTAATAACCGCGCAACAGATTCTGGATAGCGCTGGCCTATTGCCTTATCTAACGCATCTCCTAAATGCACAGCCCTCCCCCGAATGGGCTGCCCATCCAATTGAAAAACAGTAACTAAATTGTCTATATTTTCATCAAGCAAGCTCATAGCCGCCAAATGGGGCAAGCTCTATAAAACTACAAGGGGTTAAACTTATATCTTCTGATCAAATTCACCAATTTCATCATACTGAGACAATCGACGCTCAATTTCTCTAAACATCCCAATCATATTGTCTTCTGATGTGGGGCTTTCAACGACAACAACGAGGTTTGGCGTATTAGAACTGGCGCGCATAAGACCCCAGGTTCCATCTTCTAAAGTCATACGTACACCGTTGACTGTATTCACATCCACAACTTTTTGGCCGAGAATTGTTTTGCCTGCTGCGGCATCGTCTTGTGCTTCTTTTATGATTTTATCGACAACACCATATTTAACTTCATCCGCGCAATAAGGTGACATTGTCGGACTGCCCCATGTCTTAGGTAGCGCTCGGCGTAAATCAGCCATGGTTTTATCCGGATTACGATCAAGCATTTGCAAAATTGCAATTGCGGAGGTCAGGCCACAATCATAGCCACGGCCGATAGGCTTATTGAAAAAATAATGCCCAGATTTTTCAAATCCAACTAAAGCATTGAGCTCCTTTGAACGGCGCTTAATATAAGAATGCCCGGTTTTGTAATAGTCAGTTTTAGCCTCGTTTTTAAGTAAAACAGGATCTGTCATAAATAGTCCCGTTGATTTCACATCGGCGACAAATTGAGCATTTGGGTATAGAGCGGAGAGGTCACGCGCGAGCATAACACCGACTTTATCGGCGAATATTTCTTCGCCTTCATTATCGACAACGCCGCAGCGATCGCCGTCGCCGTCAAATCCTAGCGCGACATCCGCCCCGTGTTCAAGGCAGCTATCCCGCATGGCATGAAGCATCTTCATATCTTCCGGGTTAGGATTATAATTTGGGAATGTATAATCAAGGTCGCATTCAACAGCTACAACCTCAGCACCAATGCGGCTTAGAACTTCTTCGGCAAAAGCGCCTGCTGTTCCATTTCCGCAAGCGGCCACCACTTTGATTTTCTTCTTTAGCTTTACACCTTTAACCAAGTCATCAATGAAGGCTTGGCGCACACCATCAACATAACGATAGGAACCCCCTGCCCGCACAACACTTTGAGCGCCAAGAACAATTTCCTTTAACCGGCTCATTTCATCTGGTCCAAATGTTAGAGGGGGCTCGATACCCATTTTAACGCCCGTCCATCCATTTGAGTTATGGCTGGCCGTCACCATGGCAACACCCGGGCAATCAAGATGGAACTGAGAAAAATAAGCTGTCGGAGATAAAGCCAGTCCAATATCCAAAACTTCAATACCTGCATTTACTAAGCCCAACATCAAAGCCTGCTTTATGCCCAGTGAGTAATGTCTAAAATCGTGACCAACAGCCATTTTTGGGTCAATCCCGCGCTCATGCATTAACGTCCCTAGGCCCTCGCCTAGAGCTTGGACGCCATATAAATTTAGCTCAGATGCTTTTTCATCTCCTGGCAGTCCAAAATACCAACGCGCATCATATTCACGAAACCCCGTTGGCTTCACCAAAGCTTGTGTTTCGAATTCAATTGTATTAGGTGAAAGAGCTGGTTTTGGTTTACGGTTTTGATTGTGTATCATGGCGGTATCCTCACATCTGATATTATGAGGGCCAGCCATAGACGATAAGGTTTAAGGTTTTATGATAATTATGAGCAGAATTTACTCAAGCTCACTATAATTTCATTTTAGCTATCAATGTCGTCTTTAGAGATACCTGATTTATATAAAAACCAACCTGGTATCGCGACGAGGAATATAATTAGAATATCCATCTTAATTACCTCTGGCGGAGGCCTGTAGATGGGGAGCTATGAACCCTTAATGAATAGTTAACGGACTAGCCGTTAACTATAAATAAACAGAGTTAGTGCTTTGCGTGTTTCTTATTCTTAAAGGCATCCACAGCCTCCAAGCCAGCTGTTTCAGATGTTCCACGAATTTCAGCTTCTTTTTGAGCCCAAAGACGCTTTTGGTAGCGATTAGATAATACATCTGTGACAATCAAAACGCCAACCACAAGGTAGAAACTCGATTTAGTCATTGCATCTATTGCAAAACCAAAGAGTTTTAGATGTGCTAAATGAGCGCCTTCAGTCACAAGCAAAACGCCAACAAGGAATAGAATAAACAAACCCAAAACCTGATACATTCGGTTCTTTTTTAGAAAATCCGTGACCCGGTCTGCGAGCAAAATCATACCGAGGCCTGATACTAAAATCGCGATGACCATAAGCGGGACTTGATAGGTTGGCGGCGCGCCATCAACGCCTGGGACACTCGCAATTGCCATAGCTGAAAGAATTGAATCAACAGAAAAAACGAGGTTCATGGCAACAATCAAAGAGATAGCCCCCATGACTGAGCGCAAACCACCACCTTCAGAATGTTCAATATGATCAACCTGCAATAAATGATGAATTTCTTTGATAGCTGTATAAATAATAAAAGCGCCGCCCACGAGCGTGATCAACGCTTGCGCCGTAAATTCACCTTCAATAAATTTGCCGAGATGAATCCCAAATAAGGGTTCTGCTAACAAGGAGAATAAATTGACGATTAAAAATAAGAGGACAATCCGTAATAAGACGGCAATGCCGATCCCATATTTACGGACCTTTTGAGCATCTTTCGGATCGCCAACTTTATTACTTTCAATGGCAATATAAAGTAAATTATCAAACCCTAAAACGGCTTGCAGTAATATCAGCATGAATAATGTAAAAAGCGCTTCGATAGTTAAGAGGTCTGCCACAGAAGGTCTCCGTTCAATTTGACAAATTTATTAAGCTGATTTGGTAAAAAAAGAAAAGAGCTTAATTCTGCGTCTGATAATCCCATTTTTGAGGGCTACAGATAAGACGGCGGCGCGGCCCTTCAATCGTCAAATCTTGGCTTTCATAAGCTGCATCGCCCTGCCAAAAGGTGACAAAGCCAGTTTCATCCTTTTTAAACCGCGTTTCAAAAATTTCAGCGTCTTCTTGAGCTATACTCTCCATAACTGACTTAATCGTGCTGTGCTGTGTCAAATAATGAAGGGAGACATAGGTTGGCGGCATTATCATTACGTCAGGCGATGGGATTTGAGCCAAAAACTCTTTCGGGCAGACCCAGCAATAATCATGGATTTCTCCATGATCTATTTTGACAGGAGCCTCTGGCGCGCGGACAACAAAAAACCAAGTTGAAAATCTGCGCTTTTCCTGAACGGGTGGAATCCAGCAGGACAAAGTTTCCATTGGAGCCCCTGAAATATCAAGACCTGCTTCTTCTTGCGTCTCTCTTATAGCGGCCGCTTTTGCCCGAGTAATTTCATCTTGCCCAGGCACGTCATTGTCATCAACCCTACCTCCAGGGAAAACCCAAGCCCCAGCAAACGCTTTCAATTGACGATTACGGCGGAGCATTAAAACTTCAATCCGCCCGTCACTTTCCCGTAGCAACATAATTGTTGCGGCCGGAATTAGCGGCGATATTGAAGTATCAGCCATTTTATGACTTAAGCTGCTTGATAAGAGCTTCTAACTGCTCGGACGTTTTATATTTAATCCGGAGCTCTCCGCCAGGACCCTTATGCCGAAGATCGGTTTTTAAGCCCAGCCTATCAGAAAGCTCACTTTCAACTTTCCGCGTATCGGCATCCTTTTGGCTCGGTATTTTTTTAATTTGGCCATCAGCCGCTTTAATACGTCTTACCCAATCTTCGGCTTCACGTACCGAAAGGCCCTTTTGCGCAATTGCGTCAGCAAGCTCAGTTGGATCAGGTGCCGCTATTATAGCTCTCGCATGGCCCGCTGTTATTTTACCCTTAGCCAGATAAGTTTGCGCGCGTTTGGGGAGCGTTAAAAGACGCAGCATATTAGTTACATGCGGACGCGATTTACCTACAGCTTGCGCAATATCATCTTGGGTTCGCTTAAACTGCTCTGAAAGGGCCTTATATGCGAGCGCCTCTTCAATAGGGTTTAAATCTGCGCGCTGCACATTTTCAACAACGCCAATTTCTAAAACATCTTGATCTGATAACTCCCGAATAAGCACCGGCATTGTATCCAGCTTGGCCTTTAGCGCGGCCTGCCATCGGCGTTCCCCCGCTACGATTTGATAATAGTCTTTCGTTTGGGACGTACGAGCTGGAAGAGGTCTCACCAATATGGGCTGTAAAACGCCTTTATCTTTAATGGATTGTGTGAGTTCTTCTAATTTTTCTTTATCAAAATATTTACGGGGTTGATCTGGGTTACGTTCAAGTTGGTCAATGCCTACAGAGGTAACGCCGCGTCCAGCTCCTGTTTTGAGCGGCTTATTTTCTTCTTTAAGTTTTACTTTGGGGCTTTCAGCCGACACCTTATCAGGACTAGCTAAATCTTCCTCACTCGAAACATTTATAGTGCTAACATCAGACATTAAAGCAGATAGACCTCGGCCTAGTCCCCGTTCACTTGCTTTTTTATTTGATTTCTTAGCCATCTTACTAACCTATTGTAATCATTGTTTAAATTATATTATTTTGATTTTGAATGCCGCGACAGCATTTCCATTGCCAAAGCCTTATAGGCCTTAGATCCCGCACAATGAGGATCGTACATCAAGACGGGTTTCCCAAAAGATGGGGCCTCTGCAATGCGTACATTTCTCGGAATAATAGTTTGAAAAACCGCACGGCCTAAATGTTTGCGAACATCGGCAGCAACCTGAGCCGAGAGACGGTTTCGAGGATCGTACATGGTGAGCATAACGCCGTCGATAACAAGGTCGGGGTTAATCCGAGCTTTCGCCATCTCTATCGTCTGAAGAAGCTGACTTAGCCCCTCAAGCGCAAAGAACTCACATTGTAACGGGACCAAGACCGAGCGCGAGGCCGAGAGGGCATTCACCGTCAAAAGATTCAATGAAGGCGGACAATCGATTAAAACATAATCATATTGAGAAGAGACTTCATTTAAAGCATCACGTAATATAGTTGTCCGCCCTGCCCTATCTCCAATCTCAAGCTCAGCTCCCGCCAAATCAACATGAGATGGAATAAGCTTTAGTCCCGGAACACTTGTTTCCAGTGTTGCGTCTGACAAAGCCGCGCCATCAACCAAAACATCATATAGCGTGATTTCACGCGAGGCCCGCGGAATGCCAAGTCCCGTCGCGGCATTTCCTTGCGGATCCATATCAATCAGGAGAACCTTTTTACCCTTGAGCGTTAAGGCCGCAGCCAAATTTATAGTCGTTGTTGTTTTTCCAACTCCCCCCTTTTGGTTCACGACTGCGATAATTCTAGGCATTTTCCGCCACCTGACTTCCTATTTCTTTTGTCTTAACCCCGTGATCTTCAGAATGCATCCCGTGGCATCAGATAGACTCGGAACAGATTCCACGTCATATTCCCATGATTTATGAGCCTCTGCTATCTCGGCGTCAACATTTTCGCCTTTTAAAAACAGGCCTATCGTCTCTTTGCTCCAAAAAGGCTGTGCATAATTAAATAATCTATCTAGCGGTGCAAAGGCCCTGGCGCTTATAACGTCATAGGATTGCGCAGATAGATGTTCAGCCCGCTCCGATGTCACTTTGGCTGGTAAACTGAGCTCCCTTATGACTGTACGCAGAAAACTCGCCTTTTTTCCGGCAGATTCGACCATTAAAGTCTGATGATCCGTATTTCTGTATTTTGCATCTATCGCCATAGCTATGGCGGGAAAGCCTGCACCTGAACCCAAATCGAGGCTATTTTGGGCTTTTGAGGGAATATAAGGCGTTATTTGCCAAGAATCCAAAGCATGACGACGCCAAAACTCCTCCAATGCAGCTGGAGACACCAGATTTATCTTTCTATTCCACTTGAGTAAAAGAGTATGCCATGCCTGATAATCCTCTAATGTTTCACGTGAAACATTGCTCTCACGCGCAAAATCATCAATCGAATAGGCCATTAACTAGCTTTACGCACAAAAGCCAATACTGCGGTTAAGGCTCCAGGAGTCACGCCTTCTATCCTCGCCGCCTGCCCTAAAGTCGCAGGACGCACCGCTTCAAGCTTACTTCGCACCTCATTTGAAAGTCCGCCAATGCCCGCATAATCTAACTTTTCGGGTATTCTTAGGCCCTCATCTCGGCGAAAGGCGGCGATATCTTTGGCCTGGCGTTCAATATAAGTAGAATAAAGAGCCTCTGTTTCAAGATATTCATGGGCATAATGCGGAAGATCTGCAAGTTCCGGCCAGAGAGCTATAAGGGTCTCAATTTGAATGTTAGGATAGGCGAGTAAGTCAAGAACATTGCGAGATACACCATCTTGATTTATTTTAAGTCCTTGTTTTTTCAGCATATTAGGCGTGTCATTTAAGGTTTCAGCCAGGTTTTTAGCTCTTGAAAGAACCTTTTTCTTCTCAGCAAAAGCTTGCGCGCGTTCAGACCCGACCGCCCCAATGGTCTGTCCCAATTCAGTAAGACGTTGATCAGCATTATCAGCCCTCAGGAGTAATCTGTACTCAGCCCGGCTTGTAAACATACGGTAAGGCTCCGTAACGCCCTTGGTAATCAAATCGTCAATCATCACTCCGATATAGGCCTGACTACGGTCCAACATGAAAGGCTGTGAGCCTCCCGCCGCCAAAGCCGCATTAAAGCCAGCAATCATGCCCTGCGCGGCCGCCTCTTCATAACCTGTCGTACCATTGATTTGCCCTGCCAAATATAATCCCGGCAAGCGGCGCGTTTCTAATGTCACTCTCAATTCACGCGGATCGACATAATCATATTCAATCGCGTACCCATAACGCTTAACTTCAACATTTTCGAGACCGCGTATCGTGCGCATAAAAGCGTCTTGAATATCAATCGGCAGAGATGTCGAAATTCCATTCGGATAAACCGTGTCCCCATCTGGATTTCCGTCTAGGCCCTCTGGCTCGAGAAATATCTGATGCTGGTTTCTATCCGCAAACCGCACAACTTTATCCTCAACAGAAGGGCAATAACGTGGCCCCCTCCCTGAAATACCGCCCCCGTAAAGTGCTGATTTCTTTATGTTTTCACTTATAACGCGATGAGTATTCTCATTTGTATGCGTAATCGCGCAGCTTACCTGAGGAATGTTTATCTCTTGCGTCAAAAATGAAAACGGCACAGGTCTTTCATCTGCCTCTTGCTGATCCAAAGCCGCCCAATCAACTGACGATTTAGAAAGGCGCGCAGGAGTTCCTGTTTTTAGGCGAGCTATCTTAAAACCAAGATTATATAGCCTATCTGCCAGCCCTATCGCTGGCGCGTCACCATAGCGGCCCGCAGGCGTTCTTTCATGCCCAATATGAATTTCGCCCCGCAAGAAAGTCCCTGTCGTTAAAACAACGCGTTCAGAGTGGTATTGCTCTCCACTGGCCGTCTCTACACCGATAACGCGGTCATTTTTAACAATTAAGTCTTCCACTGAAGCGGCTTTAAGAGTCAAATTAGGATAATCTGACAAGGTCCTTTGCATGGCCTGTTTATAGAGCCAGCGATCTGATTGCGTTCTAGGGCCTCTCACAGCAGGGCCTTTGGAACGGTTAAGCATTCTAAACTGAATGCCAGAAGCGTCCGCGACGCGCGCCATTACACCATCTAGAGCGTCTATTTCTCTTACAAGGTGACCTTTACCCAGGCCCCCAATAGCAGGATTGCAAGACATTTCGCCAATGGATACTAATTTATGCGTCAGAAGCAGGGTCCTTGCGCCAACGCGAGCAGACGCCGCAGCAGCATCACAGCCCGCATGACCGCCGCCTATAACTATGACATCCCAATTTTGGGGCATATCAACTCCATATGTTTCACGTGAAACATGTTTTTCTAATCACTTAAATATAGTTCGCTGCCTATACCCCCCACAGAAACGCCTGTCGATAGCACAGTTAAATTGAAGATATGACTCTAAATGTTTCACGTGAAACATTATTTTCCAACGCAAAACCTTGAGAAAATTCTATCAAAGACAGACTCAATATCAATTTCGCCGGAAAGCTCCTTTAAAGCGTGTAGGGCCGACCTGACATCGTCACCAGATAATTCTGCCGCTACGGCCAAATTTTCACGAGCCATGGCGACGGAATTAAGGGCCCGCTGCACACAGTCTTTATGTCTGGCTCTGGTGAGGCCTGCATCTTGACTAGGGCTAAATTGCTCAATGACTCGCGCTTCAAGCGCCTTGCGGAAAACATCTAAACCTTCTCCTGTAAGCGCGCTGAGATGGAAATAACTGACGGGCAGGGCAGGGGGGTTAATGTCGGCGCCCAAATCCATTTTATTTATCACAACAAAATCTAAGTCAGACAATAAGGACAGAGCCTCCATATCCCAAACTTCACGAGATCTATCTTGGACAAATATTCGAATATCACTTTCCTTGGCTCTTGCCCTCGCTCGCCTCACACCTTCCACCTCAATAACGTCGTCACTCTCGCGCAAACCTGCTGTATCTGACAACCGAACAGGAAGGCCGCCTAAACTCATTTGAACATCGATAATATCACGTGTAGTCCCTTCAATCTCCGTTACAATAGCCGCTTCACGTCCTGCTAACTTATTGATAAGACTAGATTTTCCTGAATTTGGAGCTCCTATTATGGCAATATCCAATCCCGCCCGAATACGTTCCCCTCTATTGGCATCTTCTAAAAGATTTTCCATTTGAGTTATAACTTGCGTGAGATAAGGGTAGGCTCTGTGCGAGAGCCCATCTGGGATATCCTCTTCGTCTGGGAAATCAATTTCACCTTCAATTTGAGCCAACGCGTCCAAAAGTGTTTCGCGCCACGCCACATAGCTATCTTTAAGCCCGCCCTGCATCTGACGGAGGGCCTGTTTACGCTGTCCCTCTGTTTCTGCGTCAATCAGATCAGCAAGACCTTCAGCTTCGGTGAGATCCATTTTATTATTCTCAAAGGCTCGCCGCGTAAATTCACCCGCTTCGGCTTGACGCGCGCCTTGTGCTAATAAGGCGGCGGCCAAAGACTCTATTGTGGCAAGGCTTCCATGGATCTGAAATTCTGCGCAATCTTCGCCGGTGAAACTCTTCGGCGCAGGCATCCATAAAACCAACGCTTCATCTAATAAGCCGTCTTCATTATATATCTTTCTTAAAACCGCTTTGCGTGGTTTAGGTCTACGCGCACGCAGCAATGCCTCTAAAACATCTCCCGCTTGAGGCCCGCTTACACGAAAGACAGAAACACCAGCTCGGCCCGGCGCAGAGCTTAGCGCAAATATTGTATCATTAAAGGCAGCCGACATAGCAGACGTTTTTCAACCTTTTTGTTTTAGAAAAGCCCTGATAAGAGCGCATCCAATATGCGCTACCTCTCCTATATCCTTCCTCTAATATTAGTCGCCTGCGGAGTTCAACCCCGTAAATTAGATGTCGCTCTTCCCTCACTTAAAAAGCAGCTGGAATGCCTACCCCTCGAAACAGCCATGATTTCGGCCCACCGCGCAACATCTAGAAATAGTTCAGATGCTGAAAACTCCATTGAAGGCCTAAAGTCTCTCATGAAGAAAGGTTATCTCATGGCCGAAATTGATGTCGCGAGATTAAAAGATAATACGCATATCTTATTTCATGATGGTGTTTGGGAAAACGGCTCGACAGGGAAGGGCGTAGTTGCGGCAACCACATGGCCAGAGGCCAGTAAATTTATTCTCAAAGACAGGCGAGGGAACTTCACCTCGCAAAGAATACCAACACTGGATGACACGCTTAAACTGGTCGCGGGTAAACTCTATCTAGAAATCGACTTTAAAAGCAGTGCAAATTATAAGCATGTCATCACAAAAATTAGAGAATACGAAATGACAAATGACGTCATCTTGATATCTTATAATGCGGGCCAAGCAAGGAAGCTCTCCAAACTCGCCCCTGATATGATGATATCAGTCTCAACACACAAACCCAAAGACGTAGAAAATTACGGCGCAGGCCAAGCCATCGCTTGGGTTGGCAAGGCTGTGACGAATAAAAGCCTCATGACGCAATTAAATGAAACTAATACGCCTATTATTGGAACCCTTGGAACGGATTGGGATGCCTATAGGGCCGAAGCCGCAGATATTTTAGTCACCGATTACGCCTTTAATCACCGCCCTATCACAGGGCTTACGCGACAAAACCGTGACCTTTATCAGAATTGTCTTCTCAATTAATCGACAATTAAGACGCCCTTTCGGACTTTCTCCAATATTTTTGCCATATCATATCTTCACCAAGAGACGATATAAATTCATGATGAGCCGCCCGTTCCTCATCCGTCACAAGGTTCTCCAGTGGTGTTGGTCGAGGTATAGAAATAGACACTAATGTTGATTCAGCTTTTGCCTCGACTTCATCACCTAACCCAAGACTACGGGCACGTCCGCCATTAAGCTGTAAGTACACTTCAGCTAATAATTCCGAGTCGACAATGGCGCCATGTTTATTCCGCGATGCTAGCGAGACACCAAAGCGTTTACACAACGCATCAAGAGATGCAGGTGAGCCCGGAAATTTTTCTCTCGCAATTTGAAGTGTGTCTGTAAATCGCGTACGCGGAATTTCAGAAAAGCCAGCACGATCAAGTTCCGCATTGACAAAGCCTCTATCAAAATCAGCATTATGAGCAACGAGCTGACTATCACCAATAAAATCTAAAAAGCCTTGAGCGGCATCTTCAAAAAAAACACCACTATCAATTAAAAATTCTTGGGTCAGGCCTGTAATTTCAGTGACTTTCTCAGGCACAGATCGTCTTGGGTTAATATAAGCATGAAAATGTTTTCCCGTTGGCAGAAAATCAATAATTTCTACGCAGCCAATTTCTGTAATTCGATCTTCGCCCCAAGCATCAAAACCTGTTGTCTCCGTATCAAAAACAATCTCGCGTGTGCCGCTCATGATTAATCTTTATCCCTCAAGCTCTTTAAAAGAGACTGTACCTGTTCTCTCGCATTATCTAGCCCTTTATGGGTATAAATAAGTGTATGAGCCCGTTTTCTTTTATCACGATCTGGAGTCTGGCGCTTTAAGAGTGACTTAAAAAGCTCTTCCGTCATACCGTCTCTCGCTAGTACGCGCTTGCGCTGAACGGCTGTCGGGGCAGTCACAACAACGATGTGGCTCACAAATTTGTCCGCCCCCGTTTCAAATAAAAGAGGAATATCTAAAACAACAATATCGGCAGAGCTATGTTCCTTAAAAAATTTAGCGCGAACCTCTCCCACCAAAGGGTGAATAAAACTCTCCAAGACCTTCAAGTGAAATCGGTCGGCTCGCATATGCTCGCCTAATATAGATCTATCGACAGCGCCGTTCTTAATAGCATCGGGAAAGACCGATTTTATAATGGGAACAGCTTTGCCATTTTTTGCATATAAATCATGAACGGCTTTATCCGCGTCAAAAACGGGACAGCCTTCATCTCTAAACATTGACGCCGTTGTAGATTTTCCCATACCAATTGACCCTGTAAGGCCAATAATGATCACGCTAGAGCTCCAAGTTCTTTTAATAAAACTTGACTTGGATCAGAGCCTTTTCGGGGGGCCTTCCCATAAAAATGCTTAAAAGACGGCCTTGCTTGGGCGATTAACATATCTAACCCCCCTAGAGTTTGACATCCCATCCTTTTAGCTATTCTAAGAAGTTTAGTATTTCTGGGGGTATAGATTAAATCATATACAAAAGTTTCAGATCTTATGCCGGAAAGGTCTAGATCAAGTTCATCTTTACCCCTCATGCCGCCGGCGCTTGCGTTAACAATTAAATCTGCATTAGAGACAGCTAAATTTCGTTGCTCCCAAGGAATATTATAAAAGCTCGGTAAATTAACTGATGAGGCCAGGTTTTCCGCAAGCTGGTCGTTACGTCCACATATTCTAATCTCAGGAACATTTAGAGATAATAAGGCTCCAATAACAGCTTTTGCTGCACCTCCAGTTCCAATGATAAGAGCAGATTTATTAGATAAAGCTTGACCACCAACCAAGTTTAACAAAGGCGAAGCAAAGCCCTCCATATCCGTATTATGCGCAATTAAAAGCCCGTTTTTCTTGTATAAACAATTCGCAACGCCCAATTTTAAAGCGTCTGAACTATGTTCGTCGGCGGCTTGAAAGGCCAATGACTTTAGGGGGAGTGTAACATTTACGCCAGAAATTGAAGTCTTTTTCAAACTCTGAAAAGCCTTCACGGCTTCATCTGGACGAACTGCAAAATGTACATAAGCACCTGCAATTCCTAAATCCTTGAGCCAATAATTATGTATCGTCGGTGATAAAGAATGATGAATTGGCCATCCGCAAACACCCGCAAGTTTCATAACTTGATTCATTTAGAAATAGCTCCTCTTATTCTAAGGAAGTCTAAAACAGGCAAGAGAGGTAATCCTAATATTGAAAAAAAATCACCTTTAACATCTGAGAACAATTGAGACCCCCGGCCTTCAAATTTATACGCCCCAACTGACTTGAGTAAAGACTCTCCTTCTTGGCCAATATATTCATCAACAAATTTTTCTGAAAAAAACCTCATGGTCAGTTTGGTTTTTGATAAGTATCTCCAAACAGGAATGCCGTTTTCTGAGATTACAACTGCGCCAATAAGAAAATGAGTGTTACCACGCATTAATAACAACCTCTCTTTTGCTTCAGTTAAAGATGATGGCTTATCATACAGTTTATTATCCATAACCATGATTTGATCGGCGCCAATAACCAAACCAGAGTTTTGCTGACTAACCCGAACCGATTTGCTTTCAGCTAAAGCATCGGCGATATCTTTAAGGGGTGCATTATCAGCTAACATATCTTCTTTTATGGCTGATTCATCAACAGGCTTAACAATAACATCAAAATTAATTCCAGCATTTCTAAGAATATCTTTTCTAATCTTACTGCCGGAGGCTAAAATAATATTAGGTTTTGTCATTGTATCTTTCTTGCTTGATAAGCATTGATAATTTGCGCCGAGGTCTCTTCAATTGACTTACGCGTTACATCAATAACTTTATATCCCTTTTTTAGAAACATTCTTTTAGCTTCTCTCATTTCGTCCCTAACGCGATCAACATCAATATAGTCTGTTTGTTCATCTTGTTTTAAGCCCATAAGTCGTTGTTCACGAATTTGAACAATTCTATCTGGAGAGGCCACAAGTCCGATTATAAATGGGTTTTCAAATCCGTCCAAAATTGTTGGGATAGGGGAATTAGGGACTAATGGGATATTTCCAGCCTTAAATCCTCTATTGGCAAGATAAATACATGTAGGTGTTTTAGATGTCCGGCTAATCCCCAATAAAACAATATCAGCATTTTTCAACCCAGCCACATTTTGCCCATCATCATGAGCCATAGCAAAGTCTAGAGCCTCTATTCTATTATAATAATCTGCATCTAATGTTCTTTGGGCTCCAACCTCACTAATCATTGCTGACCCTAAATAACGCCCTAACATTGATAAAGTGGGATCTAATATTGATATTGCCGGTATATTAAGTTGGGCGCATCTTGATTCTAATAATTTTCTACGTTCCTCATTAACTAAGGTATAAAGGACAATTCCAGGTTTTGCCTCAATTTCCTTTAACGTGCTTTGCATCTGTTTTTCACTTCGAACTAAAGTATGTAAATGCTCTAAAGCTGTTGCGTTTCTAAATTGAGCTGTTGAAGCCTTCATCATTGCAACTAAGGTTTCACCTGTTGAATCCGAAACAAGATGAACATGAAAATAGATAGAAATATTTTTATTTCGATTGGGCATTTCAGGCTCTAGTCAAGGTGATTAAATATCAAGATACATAAACTTACGCACATATATATTTCTTGTATACTAAAGGGATAGAAAAAGGCACAAAACTTATAAGATATTCACGTTTAAATCCCCTTCATAAAAAGATCATGAAAAAACATAATAAAGTCATGTATGGTTTTATAAATCAGAAATTACTCACAAAATTATACAATAAAATTATGATAAAAATCATAGAGTTAAAATTAATACCCTTAACTTAGTACATAACTCTAAAAATAAAACTTGTTCATTTTATTTTTTACTTATCCAAAAATATAAACAAAATATAAAATGATATACATATGAGGCTTTCTATCACTATCACTTCTTATAAATTAAATATAAGAGTTAATTCAAAGAAGATAAATCTCGGTATATAAGTTTTGACAACCAAAATATTAAAAACCTTATATGGACAAAATATAAATCCAGCACCTATCTGGATGATGAGACAAGCTGGTAGACATCTTCCAGAATATCTAGCCGTTAGAGAAACTGCTAAAGACTTTATAGATTTCTGTTTTTCACCAAATAAAGCTGCTGAAGTAACACTCCAGCCTATAAAGCGCTATGATATGGATGCCGCTATTTTATTTGCGGATATATTGTTAATTCCAATTGGTCTTGGAAGAGATGTGAAATTCATTAAAGGTGTTGGACCAACCTTATCGCCGATTACCCCTAAAGACATATCTTATCTTAAGATAGATAAAGCTGCGGATAGAATATCATCTGTATATGAGACAGTACAAAAGGTCCGAAAATCATTAGACAAAAATAAATCGCTCATTGGATTTTGCGGTGGTCCCTGGACTGTTGCAACATATATGATTGAAGGAAAAGGGACTCCCAAAAAAGAAAAAGCTAAACGGTTTGCTTATGAACATCCTGAAGTTATGGATGATCTTCTTGAAGCTCTAATTATTTCAAGCGCTGAATATCTTGTAAATCAAGCAAAAGCAGGCGCTGATATATTGAAAATATTTGAAAGTTGGGCAGAAGGTTTATCACCTGATTTATTTGAGCGTTTAGTTATTGGGCCAACTCAAAAACTTATTTCTCTTGTTAGACAATCAGGTGTTGATTGTCCAATTATAGGGTTTCCAAGAGGATCTGGCTTAAATGCTATTAATTACGTAAAAGAAACAAAAATTACAGCTCTAGCTATAGGAACTGATACACCTATGGATGATATACGAAAATATCTTCCGGATAATATGCCCTATCAAGGTAATTTAGATCCGTTGGCTCTTCGTGTAGGAGGTAAAGTTTTAGAGACTGCGGTCCAAAGAATTATAGATACAGCCTCAGGACCTCATATTTTTAATTTAGGACATGGCGTAACACCTGATGTGAAAATTAAAAATGTCCATGCTGTCATAAATCATATCAGAACAGGTAAAGGTGATTATGTTTGATTTATATTCATGGGTCAAAGCTTTGCATTTAATAGCTGTTATATTTTGGATGGCTGGACTTTTATATTTACCCAGACTTTTTGTTTATCATCATCAATCAAGTCTTGGAGGTGAGCTTGAACAAAAGATGATAGAAGCTGAAAATAAACTTCAACGGATTATTATGAATCCAGCAATGATTGCCGCTTTTATATTTGGGGTGATTTTAATTGGATATAATCTTAGTAATTTAACAACAACAATTTGGCTGCCCATCAAGCTGTTATTGGTTTTTTCATTGATTGGATATCATGGGTTTTTATCAAAGCAGAGAAAAATATTTTTAACGGGAGTACGTCCTAAATCGGAAAAGTTTTTTCGAAGAATAAATGAAATTCCTGCTATTTTGACAATTATCATTGTTGTTTTGGTTATTGTTAAACCTTTTTAAAGTCCTTGACGGACTAAATTATGATAATTAAAGAAATTTCCAATTGATCGTCCTGATCATTTTACTCTTCAATTTTATTAGAAACTTAATGAAGAGAAAAACCCCTCCCATAAATACGGAAATACTATGTCAAATATAATAGAACTTGAGGGGATGACATCCCTTAGTCTTCAAGATTTAAAATTATTAAAACCTGCTGAATTAATCCAATTTGCCGAAAAAGTGGGTGTTGAAAACGCAGGATCAATGCGAAAGCAAGATATCTTTGTCCGGGTGATGAAACGTCTGGCCGAGGATGAAATTCAAATTAATGGAGGTGGGGTTCTTGAGGTTTTACAAGACGGATTTGGATTTTTAAGAGCTCCTGAAGCTAATTATCTTCCAGGTCCAGACGATATATATGTTAGCCCAAACCAAGTTAGAAAACTTGGTTTAAGAACTGGTGATACAGTTTCAGGTGAAATTAGAAGCCCCAGAGAAAATGAACGTTATTTTGCTCTAACAAATGTAACATCCATGAATTTTGGAACACCAGAGCAAGCGCGTAATAAGGCTCATTTTGACAGTCTTACGCCTTTATATCCTGACCAAAGATTTCAAATGGAAATCGAAGATCCAACGGCAAAAGATATTTCAGGCCGAATTATTGATATTGTTTCGCCGATTGGTAAAGGCCAAAGAGCTTTAATAGTTGCACCGCCGCGAACGGGTAAAACGGTACTGCTGCAAAACATTGCGCATTCTATCGAAAAAAACCATCCAGAATGTTATGTTCTTGTTCTTTTAATTGATGAACGCCCTGAAGAAGTTACGGATATGCAGCGTTCAGTTAAAGGGGAAGTTGTTTCATCTACATTTGATGAACCTGCCACGCGCCATGTCCAAGTGGCAGAAATGGTTATTCAAAAAGCAAAACGGTTAACTGAGCATGGAAAGGATGTTGTTATCCTTCTTGATTCAATCACGAGACTAGGCCGAGCCTATAATACCGTGGTTCCTAGTTCGGGTAAGGTTCTAACGGGCGGTGTTGATGCCAACGCGCTTCAGCGTCCTAAAAGATTTTTTGGGGCCGCACGAAATATTGAAGAAGGGGGGTCTCTGACGATTATTGCAACAGCCCTTATTGAAACAGGCTCTCGTATGGATGAGGTCATTTTTGAAGAATTTAAAGGTACGGGTAATTCAGAGATCGTCCTAGACCGTAAAGTTGCGGATAAACGTGTATTTCCTGCGATTGATGTCACTAAATCAGGCACTCGAAAAGAAGAACTTCTCATTTCTCCTGTAGAGCTTCAAAAAACATATGTCTTAAGACGTATTCTGAATCCGATGGGAACAATGGATGCTATTGAGTTTTTATTATCAAAACTAAAAGACAGTAAAACAAACTCTGATTTCTTTGAAAGCATGAATACTTAGATTTTTAAAATGCGATGCGGTTTGTTAAATACGAATCATGGATGACAAAATAAAAATCACAGTTTTTGGGGCTGGTTCCATAGGGTGTTATCTGGGTGGACTATTATTAAATGCCGACCAAAGCGTTACCTTCATAGGCCGAGAGAAATTTAAAACGGCTCTAACTAAAAACGGTTTGGTTTTGAGTCACTTTGAACGACCTTTAATCTCTATCAATTCTGATATAATCGACTTTTCACTCCAGTCTGCTTCGATTTCAGATGCTGATGTGATTCTCATAACGGTTAAATCGCAAGATACAGAAACAGCCGCCAGATCAATTTTAAAATTTATGAAGAATGACGCGTTAGTCATTAGCTTTCAAAATGGCGTAAATAATGTAAAAGTTCTGCGGAAAATTTTACCAGACCACAAAGTTCTGGGCGGGGTGGTTCCTTTTAACGTGACAAGTACCAGCCCAGGCCACTTTCATTGTGGTACAGATGGGAATTTAAGTATTGAAGCTGGGGATCCAAGATTGCTTGGTTTATCTAATGCATTCTCTAAATCCGGACAGGGTGTTGATACTTATGATGATATATTAGCGGTTCAATGGGGGAAACTTTTGGTCAACCTTAATAATGCTTTGAATGCCTTAACAGGAGGAACGTTGAAAGCAGGCCTATTACAACGTGATTACCGCCGGGCTCTAGCTGAAATTATAAGTGAAGCCCTGAATATTCTTAGAAGCGCCGGCATTGAACCTGCCGATTTTGGCAATGCTTCAGCTGATAAAATGATAAAAATTCTTAGACTTCCTAATTTTATTTATAAGATAATTATGAATAGGATTGTAAAAATTGACGAGAATGCGCGATCCTCAATGCTGGATGATCTTGAGATGGGACGGGTGAGTGAAGTTGAATATCTTCAGGGTGAAATCGTCAGCTTGGCTCAAAATACGGGACAATCCGCGCCGTACAACCAAAAGATTCTTGATTTGATCAATCAGGCCTTTTCGAACGGCGGATCTCCTAAATTTACAGGAGCACAGATTTGTTCAGAGTTAGGTATTTAACCTATTAAAATGCGGCGCCACGAGTACTGGGAGGGAGGTGTTCTCATGGCGCCGCTGTCATGCGTAACATCATTTTTAATTATTATGCCCTCAGGGGAGGAGGAGATAATAGATGTTTCGCGTAGACTCTATTTAAGCAGCTTTTGCCTTACGTCGAGGTTTTGATTGAATTAAATTTGGTTCATTTATTGTAATTTTTCGCGGTTTTAGCGCTTCAGGCAGTTCACGTTTTAGTGAGATAACTAAAAGTCCATTTTCTAAAGCTGCACCTGTAACGCGGACATGTTCAGCTAATTGAAAGCGGCGTTCAAAACCACGTTCTGCGATACCGCGATGAAGGTATTCTGCCTCATCATTATCTGCGGTTTGAGTTCGGGTACCTGTAATCGTAAGCACATTTTCATGGCTTTCAATCTCCAGATTTTCTTCAGTAAATCCTGCGATGGCTAGCTCAATTTTATAAGCATTTTCAGAGAGTTGGGCAACATTATAGGGTGGGAAATTATTCCCACTTGCAGCATGTTGAGTCGCTGAATCAATTAAATTTGCCATGCGGTCAAAACCGACAAATGAGCGGTAAAGTGGGCTAAAATCGTAAGTTCTCATGTTCACATCCTTTAAGCAATGTAAAATCTAGGCTCTCATTATGAGCAGCCTTTCTAGTTTTAAGGAACCCAATACGGCGTCCCATAGTCATAGATGGGAAGTGTGGTTTTGGTTTCAAGACGTAAAACTGCTGTTGAAAAGCAGAGTATTTAAGATAAAGGCCTTCCTAATAATAAGGAGAATTTAAATGCATTATAAATTTTTAACCCAAGCGGCTTTTGTGCTGAGTTCAGCTATTTTAGTTGCCTGTTCTAGTGGGACTACTCAGGTAGAAGAAAAGGCCGAAGCTCCAGTGGAAAAGGCTGTCGTTGAACCAACATCGTTAGCTGAAATTATTGCACACCCACGGCGAGGCGATGAGGCCTTAAGAGATCAATATCGACACCCCAAAGAAACCTTGGAATTTTTTGGTGTTGGCCCGGGTAAAAAAGTCGCTGAAATTTGGCCTGGGTGGTACACAAATGTCATTGCCCCCTATATGAAGGAAAATAATGGCCAATATGTAGCGGTCCTTTATAGTCAAGGCGTTAGCGAGCGCTTGGATAAACGTATTGCGGCTTACAAAGAAAAATATTCTGATACAGATGTATATGGTGAAATTGAATATGGCGGTTTCTTAAAAGATTCTGGCGCAATTTTACCGGCTAATTCTGTTGATGTATTAATGTCTTTTCGAAACGTCCATAACTGGATGGGCGGCGGATATGCTGACCAGGCGTTTAGTGAATTTTATGCTGCGTTAAAACCGGGCGGAATTTTGGGTATTGTTGAGCATCGTTTACCTGAATCTGCGGTTCAAAATCCAATAGGTTCGTCAGGTTATGTACAAGAATCTTATATGAAAGATTTGGCAATAAGAGCTGGCTTTGAATTTGTCGCAAGTAGTGAAGTTAATGCAAATCCGCGCGATACTGCGGATCACCCTTTTGGAGTTTGGACACTGCCTCCGCGCTCTCGTTTACCTAAAGAAGGTTCCGATGAAGCTAAAGGTTTTGACGCAGAGCTTTATAAAAATATTGGCGAGTCAGACCGGGCAACATTGAAATTCAGAAAGCCACTCTAGAGATGAAAAAAAATCTAGCACTTTCGTCTGGAACGTCCCATATAGTTTGCAACAATTTGCATATG
The DNA here is from genome assembly GCA_964472905.1 of uncultured Hellea sp. GTDB lineage: Bacteria > Pseudomonadota > Alphaproteobacteria > Caulobacterales > Maricaulaceae > Hellea. The sequence goes on from CAYYMI010000006.1 coordinate 32,540, forward strand.
TGAAAGGATACAAATATGGATAACGCAGACATTGCCGCAAAAATGGCAGAAGCCCTGGTTAAGGCGGGCGGAACAGATAAATCAGTAAAGTTTGATTTTGGTGATGACGGATGTGTTTTTGCCTCTGGGACTGAAGCGACGACTGAAGACAATGATGCTGATTGCACAATTTCAGTGTCCAAGGATGATTTCATCGCTTTAGCTGAAGGTAATTTGGATCCAATGATGGCCTTTATGTCCGGCAAACTCAAAGTTGCTGGCGACATGTCAGTTGCTATGGGTCTACAAAGCATTTTCTCAAATATGTAGATTCAAAAGAATTTAATGTGGGGGCGTTTGCCCCCTAGATTAATATGGCTGGTGCATTTCCTACATTTGAAGAAGCTGAAATCATTCAGCCAGGCGGACGGCCTATCCCCGAAAGCCTAGAGCCGCGTATGCGGTTATATTATATTAAAAACAAAGATGTTCGCCTCCGTGTTATGCATGCCACGGCCAATAAAGATGAGCCTCGTGGGTCAATTATTTTTTCTCCTGGAAGAACGGAATTTATTGAAAAATATCTAGAGACCGTTGCCGATTTTATAGAGCGGGGTTTTAATGTTCTTATTGTGGACCCTCGCGGACAAGGATTATCGGATAGAATTTTGGAAGATAAACTCAAGAGTTATATTGATGATTTTCAAACCTATGCTGATGACCTTGCTTTTGCAGCTTTGGAATTAGACCCTTTATTGCCCAAACCTCATATTGTCATGGGACACTCAATGGGAGGGACAATTGCATTACAGTCCGTGATAAGTGGTTCTATAAATCCATCTGCAGTAATTTGTTCTGCGCCGATGCTGGGTTTATTTGATATTGATAGTATGATTATGAAATGGACGATGCAGATATGTACTGCAATGGGGCTTGGGACAAAAAACTTACCGTTTCAAAAACAGCGAAGCGGGTTACCCATTCCCTTTAACATAAATAAACTGACATCCGATAAAGATAGGTACCGTCATTGGGCGGCTTATTTTCAAACAACACCTCGTCTTCGCTTAGGTCCACCAACCTATGGGTGGATAGTCGCGGCCTTGAAATCAATGGCTTATGTAAACCGAAATGCCTCAGAGCTTAATATTCCATGTTTGATTGTGGCTGCTGGTGCAGATCCAATTGTCGACCCTAAATCAAATGAGACCTTTGCTAGAAATGCAGGTGGGCGGTATAATGTTGTACCTGGGGCCTTGCATGAACTATTCCTCGAACGAGATGTTTATAGAGACCAATTTTTTGAAACGTTTGATCAGTTTCTAATGGAACAAGGCCTTTAAAACCGTATTTTAATTATCGACGTTTTTTAGCATAACTTGCTAGGGCTAATAGAAGCCTACCTGTAATGGCGTTACCCGGGGCTCCAGCTGTTTTTAATTGTTTTTCAGCTTCAAGGCTTTGAGACATTGCACGGCGTAACATATTACCTTGCCATATTCCAAGCTGTGCCAAGAATGCTCTTTCTTGCATCCGAAAGACAGGGGGCCTTAAGGCTTTTATCGCGCTTTGAGGGGTGTCTCCATTATTCATATTGGCATTGGCCTCAATTAATCGTCCTAAATGCCGTTGAAGGCTCCTTAAGATGACAGCTGAATTTATCTTACCTGCAATAGCCCGCCTAAAACTTGCGTCACACTCATTAATGCGGCCATCCATGGCGCTCATAATAATATCATCAATAGATACATTTTGTCCGCCTGCGGCTAATTTTTTAATATCGGCTATTCTGACTTGTGCTCCCGCTTCAGCTGCATAGCCTTTATAGAGCGCCATTTTTTCTATTTCGCCGCGCGCAAGAGCATGATCGCCTTCAAGAAGTGGTGCCCATAAATCTAAGGCTTCGGGTTCGATAGTAATGGATAACTTATTAAGACTTGAGCGAATTAAATTTGCAAGGTCATTTGCGTTTGCTGCGTAACATCCAATAGATACAAAATTTGCAGCAGCTTCAAAGCTTTTACGCACAGCCGAGCGCGGCGTAAGATCTCCGGCTTCAATGATGAGTTTGGCTTCTGCTTTGTTGGGGTCTGTATCAAAAGACTTAATGATTTTACTTATGGCTGCCCCATTTCTCTCATGGTCAAGACGTACGCGGACTAACCGGGTATCCCCAAACATAGATAAAGCTGACATCTCATCGGCTAATTTAGCAGGATCTGATGTGAGGTCATCGGCTGTGAGTATTGTTGCTGAAAAGGCATCATCAGGATTAGGACAATAATGCTTGGCTAAAGAATTGGCGCGCTCTTTCGCAAGCCCCCGATCTGGGCCGAACAATAAGACACCTAAAATATCTGCTTGTGGCGTTGTTATAAAACGGGTGGCTCTTGTGCCCGTTAGCTTCATTTTTCTGGATTGGCGTAATAACTGGCCAATTTAACAAGCAGGCGGTCAGCCGCTTCTTTAGTCGTTTGTTGCAAAGCACTTTTTTCTGCTGCGACAAGGCCGTAAGGATCTACTGGCGCGCCGAAAGTTGAAACGGCCGTCACGGATCCTTTAGTTAAAACGCTTCCTGTTTTTGCTTCCGCTAGAGTGTAATTAACACGCACTGTTGAATCAAAACGCGATGAAACATCTATTGAGTTTACGCCAAAGCCAGATCGAAAATGAGTTGGGTCTAGAGTTAAAACATGTTTCCCCGTGTTTTCACCAATACGGTCACGCAAACGTTGCATAACGAAAAACCCGGCTTCTTTATCGCTTTGATCTCGTCCATCCGTGATTTTAATGCTCACATCTTCAAATGAAATTCCGTTTGAGCTAGTTATGGGGGCATGCAAGGGCGTAAAGCCGCAGGCTGCTAAAAAAGATGCAGCGAATAAAGCGATAAGAGGTTTTTTAATCATGACGCTACTATATTGATAATACGTCCCGGAACAACAATGACTTTCCTTACAGTTAGGCCATCTATTGTGCGGATAACGGCAGGGTCGGCAAGCGCTAGTTTTTCCGCCTCTTCTTTGGTAATATCTGCGGGGACTGATATTTCACCGCGGCGCTTACCATTAACTTGCAATGGCAGGGTCACAGTGTCTTCGACTAAAAGGCTTTCATCAATTTCCGGCCATGGCGCGTGATAACACAGACCGTTTCCGCCCAGATGGGCCCAGCATTCTTCAGAGAGATGCGGCATGAAAGGCGCAATGGCTCGAATGAGAATACCAAGACATTCGGCTTTGGCCTCATCATTAGCTTTATATTTTTTAAGCGCATTAGTCAGCTCATAAATTTGAGCGACAGATGTGTTAAAGCGAAAGCTCTCAATACCTGCCGTAATTTTGGCCATGGCTTTATGGGCGAAACGGCGTAGCTCAAGCGAGCCGCCATCCGCTGTTGCTGCAATGCTCATGGGGTCCATTTTTGGGGTGTCAGAGACCAGCGCCCAAACCTTATTGGCAAAACGCCACGCGCCAATCACGCCTGCTTCGGTCCATTCGACGTCCCGTTCAGGCGGGCTATCGGAGAGGACAAACCAGCGCGCGACATCTGCGCCGTAGCCCTCGATAATATCATTGGGGTCAACAACATTTTTCTTGGATTTTGACATCTTAATGACGTCGCCTTTGCTGATAATTTTTTTGCTTTCAATATGCAGGAGTTGATTACCCTCTTCGATTACATCGGCAGGCATAACATATTCGCCGTCTTCATCTGTAAAGACCGCATGGGTAACCATGCCTTGGGTGAATAGCCCTGCAAAGGGCTCGCCGCTGGGTAGGTCGAGCAATCCGCAATCGCGTAGCCCGCGCGTAAAGAAGCGCGAATACAGTAAATGCAGAACTGCATGTTCAATCCCGCCGACATATTGATCGACGGGGAGCCAATCACTGGCGGTTTTTTTATCAAAGGGTTTGTCATCCGGCAGACCATTTCCTTGGCCGCCTGCAAAGCGCGCGAAATACCAGGAACTATCGGCAAAAGTATCGAGCGTATCGGTTTCGCGGCGGGCAGGCTTGCCGCATTTCGGACAATTAACATTCTTGAAAGTCGGGTGACGATCCAGCGGATTACCGGGTTTGTCAAAATTAATATCATAGGGCAGGGCGACAGGAAGGTCTGCTTCGGGCACAGGGACAACGCCACAATCCCCACAGTGAATAACAGGAATAGGACAGCCCCAATAACGCTGCCGCGAAACCCCCCAATCTCGCAGGCGATATTGTGTCACGCCTTCGCCGAGACCCATTTTGGAAATTTTAGCAATAGCGGCTAATATGCCCTCATCCTTGGAGAGGCCATTTAAGAAACCAGAATTAAATAATGTGCCTTCGCCCGTATAGGCTACTCCATCAATTTCATAAATTATGTCCTCAAGGCTTGATTCACCATCGGGTCCATCGAGAACTTTATATTGGTATTCTAAACTCTTTTTGAAGTAATCTTTTGGAATGAAGGTATGCTCTTCTGGGTCATACGGTGTTCGACCTATAGGACGAACAACGGGCGTGACCTCCAAATCATATTTACGCGCGAAATCAAGGTCGCGCTGGTCATGGGCGGGGCAGGCAAAAACTGCGCCCGTACCGTAACCCATAAGCACAAAATTAGCGACCCAGACTGGAAGGGTTTTGCCCTCGATGAAAGGATGCTTAACTTTAAGGTCAGTATCAAAGCCAAGTTTTGGCGCGGTGGCGATGGCTTCCTCGGTCGTACCAATTTTCGCGCATTTGGCGCGGTAAGCTTCAAGCTCTGAATTATCTTTAGCGAGCTTTTGGGTCAGCGGATGGTCAGGGGAGAGTGCAATAAAGCTTGCGCCAAAAAGCGTATCTGGACGTGTGGTGAAAACCTCAATTTCGGCATCGCCTTGAAATGTCATCTGAAGCCCTTCAGATTTCCCAATCCAGTTCGCCTGCATGGTTTTGACTTTTTCAGGCCAGCGGTCGAGTGTTTCAAGGCCTTCTAAAAGCTCTTCAGCATATTGCGTGATTTTGAAAAACCACTGATCCATATCACGCTGCTCAACGAACGCGCCAGAGCGCCAGCCTTTGCCGTCTATGACCTGTTCATTGGCCAGAACCGTATTGTCCACAGGATCCCAATTGACTTTGGCGGTTTTGCGGTAAACGAGGCCTTTTTCCCAAAATTTAAGGAAGATGGCTTGTTGTTGTTTGTAATAGGCTTCATCCGAGGTCGCAAATTCACGCGACCAATCTAGCGCAAATCCCAGCCGGTTAAGCGGCGCTTTCATTTGCTCAATATTACCGTAGGTCCAATCTTTGGGATGGCCGCCTATTTCTATGGCTGCGTTTTCAGCTGGCATGCCAAAGCTATCCCATCCCATGGGGTGGAGGACTTCAAAGCCTCGTGCCTTTTTATAGCGGGCCACAACATCGCCCATGGCGTAATTACGCACATGGCCCATATGAATACGCCCGCTCGGGTAAGGGAACATTTCAAGGGCGTAAAATTTTGGCTTATCGCTCTCGTCATTGGCGCGAAAGACATCGCCGTCTTTCCAGACTTTTTGCCAGCGCGGCTCAACATCAGCGGCATTATAACGTTCGGACATGAAAAAAGCGGCCTTAAACTAAAATTAAAGCCGCTCTATAGCAGACACATTATGAGAGGCTAGTGATTATCCAGCATCGACTGTGGCAATATAAAGTTGGCGCGCCCGTGTTAAGATCGCATTTTCAATCTGGCGAGCCGTATCGGCATCCACGGCGGCATCTTCCCATCCACCGGTTGAGCGTGTTTGTTTAAAGATAGATGTTTTGAGCGCGTCGGCCCGCAAATTTGTGTCCAAAATATAGACATTAGCTTTGAAGCGCTCTTGAGGGGCTTCGGCGGAGGCGTACCAATCCGTTACAATGACGCCGCCAAAGGGGTCGACCTGTGCCAAGGGCATAAAGTTTAACGTTTCAAGGCTTGCGCGCCAAAGAAAGGAGTTCACACCCATATTCGGGGCTTGCGCGGCTGAAATTTTTTCGGCTTGGGCTCTGGCTTTGCTTTTTCCAAATCCTAATGAGCTACATCCGGTGATAAGGGTCATAGCCAAAAAGGATGTTGCCAAGAGGGCTGGGATACGGATGGATGACATCGAGGGCTCCTAAAATGCACGACGTGCAAAATTCATAGTTCAAATCAGTTGAGGCGTTATAGCATTAAAAATGCGTGCGACTAGCCTCTCTGTGCGGAATTTAATAAAGGAAAAACCGCGTTAAACCCCCATAAAACCGCGATTTAAAAGATTTGTTAACCATTTTTTAGGAAGCGCAAGTGATTAATAAAGGTTAACGGCGTGGTGATTTTTGCGTGCGCCCTGTGGAGTATCTTGCAATGTCATCTTTGTTGAACAGCAAAATATATCTCATACCTCTCGTTATTATTGGCTTAGGGGTTATGACGGTTGCAAGCGCTCAGACCTCTGGATCGCCTTTTTCATCAAAAAAGAAGAAACAAGCTTGGGAGGTTGATACATCTCCCGCTCCTCGTTCTAATGGTTATTCTGGCGCTTTGGATCGTCTTCCAGCCCAAAATGTCCCTGTTAATACTGCGCCCAACTCAAATTATACATACTCACCTCCTATTAAGCGCGCTCCAAGTTTTGAGACTAACTCTATAGTCGCATCTGACACGTTATATGGGGCAGCGCCTTCAGTCCCTTCTACTCCTGTTTATGATAATTCTCAGCCGGGAGCTTATTACCCTGGCCGGCAGAACCCAACTTACCAACAAGTCAGAGACAAAGGTCCTGTCTATTCATCACAAGCGGCTCCATATCCCTCCCAATACCAGGGAGGGACAGGGCCTTCATATCAATCGTCTTCACATCAAGGACAATATTATCCGCAAGGCTCTTCACAACGGCCTGCACAGTATAATAATTACCCCAATAACCGCCCCAATGTTCGGCAGCCCTCTAGGTCAAATTCTTGGTGGGATAGACTGGGGCTTAGAAATATTAAAACATCCTTAAAGGGGTATTTTCGCGGCGGTGTTGCGGGAACTAGAGATAATCCAGCCACATCAGCTGCAAGTTGGCGGGACGACTATATTGGTGATGCCAATATTGAAGCCGAAGCTAGCGCCATTACGCAGGGCGGCCTGGAATATGGCATCAATTTAGAACTCCGCGGACAACTTGATAGATATAGACGCGGCTTTGGCGGCCGCGTTGGTGATTGCCCTGCATCTATCCCTGGCTGTGCCAGTACGAATGAAGTTGTCGCTGTTCCAGTTCGCGGCCATACCTCGCAATTTTTCACAGATGGACCCAGTAATGAGAAAGATTTTGAAGTGGCTCTAGAGGGCGCCTATATTTTTCTTCGCTCTGCCTATGGTGATGTAACGCTTGGACGTGATGATGGTTCGGCCTATCTGTTCTCATTAGGGGCGCCAACCTTATTAGCGGTCAATGCGTCTAACTCTCCTGTCGATTATACGGGACTTGATAGCGTTAAAACCGTGAATGACGCGTCTGGTTTTGCAGAGAAAATTACCTATACAAGTCCGCGCCTTTTAGGCGATCAAATTGGGTTTGGCGTTCAAGTCGGGGCATCTTACGCGCCCAATGCGCGTGCTTGCGGGGTGGATTATTGCGTTAGACGTAATGGCGCAGATGGTACAGGCGTCTTATCTCCTGATCTATCCGATGTCATAGAATTTGGGGCTGCAATTGATCGTAAATTTAATAATGGCATTAATGTTGAGGCGACCTTTACCTATGCAACGGCATCAGAAGATAGCGGATTAGCTGTTTTTGACGATCTGGAAAGTTGGAATTCGGGTATTGAGGTTTCTCTCAATGACTGGACGGTTGGCGGCTCTTATCTCCAAAGCAATAATGGCCTGACGGATGGCGATTATACGGCTTGGGATGCGGGCATAACATGGAAGCCCTCCAAAATCGGATTCACCGCGAGTTACGGCCATGCTGAAGATGAAAACATTAACCTGACATCAGATCAAGCCGTCTTTGGGGTTAGTTACGAATTTGACCGCTTTACCCTTGGAACAGGCGTTCAATATATTGAACGGACAGTGCCTATAGCAACGGGCCTTGTGATTGGCGAAGAAACAGAAAAAGCAACAGCCTTTTTTGTTGAAGGCGGCTTTACATTCTAATCAAAAACATCCGTTAGCCCTCGAATGCCTGCAAGCCCATAAGCGTCGCTATCTATAAGTTGTGGTGCAGTTCTGCTGTTAATCCCGCCAAGCGCAAAAATAGGGCAATCAAGAGTTTTGGTAAGTTTAGAAAATGCCTTGACCCCAATCGGGGCTCCCGCCGATGGACTTTGGCTTTTAAAAATGGAAGACACTAGAAGGCCGTCTAAGATGGAGAGGTCAGCTGTATACTGACCAGATTTTATCCCTGCCATCGTTATTATCCATTCAGGGCAACGCGCGCGCCACATCTTGGGATGAGTAAGGGATTTATCTCGTTTAAAATGCACACCATCCGCCCCGACTTGGATAGCTAAGTCGGGGTCGGCCCCAATAAGCAATTGCTGTTGATTTTTAAATGTTATTTGCCGAAGCTTTTTGGCTTCCTCTAGGCGGTCAGGTTTTCCAAAATGCCGGTAAATAATAGCGGCTTTTCGAGGCAAACGTTGAGCAACGGTAGGTAGGTTAGGGATGAGCTTGGGATCAGATATAAAAATAAAGGGCGATAAACGGCAAGGTTCGGGCCTAGATTGAAACAAACTCGTGGTCGTCTGGGCCACGACATCACTTCCCTTATAATCCCATTCGGGGTATGTGGCTGTTATCGTGAGCGGCATCGAAGACCATATATCCATAGCTGAAAAACGAATGGCTATCTTAGAGCGCATAGAGGGGGCTGCCAAGCAGGCAGACTGTAAAGATATACCGACATTAGTTGCCGTATCCAAGGTTCAGCCCGACGAGCGAATTCAAGATATGCTGGAGGCCGGACAAAAGGTTTTCGGCGAAAACCGTGTTCAAGAGGCTCAAATGCGTTGGGAGACAAGCTTCAGCCATAAGCGAAAAGATATTAAGCTTCATCTTATAGGCCCGTTGCAAACCAATAAGGCCGAAGATGCCGTGAAGCTCTTTGACATCATTGAGACGGTTGACCGCGAGAAATTAATCAAGGCCCTTTTAAAGGCGGCCGATAAAATTGGCAAAATGCCTGAGTTTTTTGTTCAAGTGAATACGGGCGAGGAAGAGCAAAAGTCGGGTATTCGACCTCAGGACTTGGCAGAGTTTTTAGAACGGTTAAAGTCTGAATATAATCAAACCCCGAGTGGCCTGATGTGTATTCCGCCCCTTAATGAAGCGCCGTCGCCTCATTTTTGGCTACTAAAAAAAATGGCTGACAAACATGACCTCAAAATGGTTTCTATGGGGATGAGCGGTGATTTTGAAACAGCTATTGCTTTGGGAGCGACTCATGTGCGAGTCGGTTCGGCCTTGTTTGGAGAGCGGAATTACGCTTAACTCCTTATAAAAAAGGTGATGTGTGTGAAAAAAATATTCAAAGGCCTTGTTGGCTTGGCCGGCTTAACTCTGATTATTATAGGATATCTTTCATTCTGGCCTGTTGCGATTGACCCTGTTGCTTGGAATGCACCTGAAGATAAAGGCTATGTTGGCGCTTTTGCGGCGAATACTCAGCTTGCAAATCTAGAGCGACTGTCCATCGGCGATATACATGGCCCTGAAGATGTTGTGATGCATGAGGGCAAAATTTATGTGACATCTCAAGACGGTAAAATTCTGGAGATAGACCCAAAGTTAAATACACATCGGGAATATGCAGATACGAAAGGTTCCGCTCTGGGCATTGAAGTTGATAGCGCTGGAAATCTCATTATTGCGGATGCCTTTAAGGGATTGCTTTCGGTAAGTCCCCAAGGGGCTGTGTCAGTTTTGACGGATGAGGTTGACGGAACCCCGATTGCTTATGCTGATGATTTGGACATTGCTAAAGATGGCATCATTTATTTTTCAGACGCATCGACGAAGTTCGGGGCAGAGTCGATTGGAACTACTCTGTCCGCTAGTTTATTAGAAATTATGGAGCATAGAGGTACGGGTCGATTACTTGCTTATGACCCACGCAATCAAACAACGCGTGTTGTTAAAGACGGCTATGTCTTTTCAAATGGCGTCGCGATGGCGGAAGATGGTGACATATTAATGAATGAAACAGGAACCTATCAGATTCATAAAATATCCCCTGATGGGACGAGCCGTATCATTATGGATAATCTTCCAGGGTTTCCAGATAATATCAATCGCGGCCCCAAACTGGAGGATGGCCGTGAGAGCTTTCTGATTGGGATTATTAGCCAGCGCTCAAAATGGCTCGATGATAATTCTTCTAAGCCGTCTGCGCGAAAAGTAGCGATGCGCTTGCCAGAGTCTCTACGGCCCCAATCTGTGAGTTATGGTTTAATCGTACAAATTGATGTTGAAGGTAATGTCATTAAAACATGGCAAGACCCCAGCGGAGATTACCCGAATGCAACGGGCGCTATTATTGCCGATGATGGCTATATGTATGTGTCCAGCTTAACAGCACCTGACCTGGGCCGTATGAAATTAGAATAAAAAGGGGCAACTAATGAAACGTGGATTGCAAATTGTTTTACTTATACTCAGCCTAATACCGCTATATTTCGGCCTTACAGGCGTTCTGTTTGGGGCAGGGCAATGGATTGCCCAAGAGGCCGTAACACCTGCAATAGATAATCAATATCGATATCTTTCGGCCTTCTATCTTTTGCTAACATTTTTACTTTGGTGGATGGTTCCTAATATTGAAAAGCATACCGCTCTGGTAAGGTTAGTTGTTTTAGCTATTTTCTTAGGCGGATTGGCGCGGCTTTATTCTACCCTAACGGTTGGCACCCCGCCTATGTCAAATATTATGGGGACAGCCCTTGAGCTTGGCGCGCCTATTTTAGCTCTATGGCAAGCCAAGGTCGCTAAAACCGCCTAATCATTTGCGCCCAGAGAGTCTCTATGCCATGACTATATGCAACTAAGTGCATATAAATTGGAGAAACATATGTCCCGAGATTTTGATGTTATTGTCTATGGAGCCACGGGTTTTACGGGACGTCTTGTTGCGGAATATTTAAACACCCAATATGCGGGGTCCGATATAAAATGGGCCATGGCAGGCCGCTCGTCAGAGAAGCTAGAGTCTGTTCGGGCTGAAATGGGTATTTCTGAGGATATCCCACTCATTGTAGCGGATTCAAATAAGCCCGCATCATTAGCCGATATGGCTTCACAAGCCAAAGCTATCTGTACAACTGTCGGACCTTATCAGCTTTACGGCGACCCAGTGGTACAAGCCTGTGTGGATAACGGAACAGATTACGTTGATCTTTCAGGCGAGCCAGCCTGGATGCATGATACGATCGCAAAATATGACGCAGCTGCCAAGGAGAGCGGCGCGCGGATTGTTCACTCCTGCGGCTTTGACTCTATCCCTTTTGATTTGGGCGTCTATTTTATGCAACAGCACGCTCTAGCTAACCATGGCGGTGTGTGTTCCAAGGTTCGGGGGCGAGTGCGTAAAATGAAAGGGACATTTTCAGGCGGGACGGCGGCAAGTTTTTTTGAAACGATGAAACGTGCAGGACAACAGCCTGAGGTGCTTGATTGGCTAAAGGACCCATTCTCGCTCACGCCAGACTTTTCAGGACCTGCGCAACCCACAGGACACAAACCGATTTTCGAAGAGGATTTAGACAGTTGGTCGGCGCCTTTCATTATGGCGTCGATTAATACAAAAAATGTCCACCGCTCTAATGCTTTGCTCGGGCATCTTTATGGTCAAGATTTTGTTTATGATGAAATGGTTTTAACGGGGCCAGGTGAGCAAGGCGAAGCCGCAGCCAATCATGTTGCTAGCGATAATTCTATGGCTAAAAATCCTCCAAAGCCAGGAGAAGGCCCCAGCAAAGAAGAGCGGGAAACAGGTTTTTATGATGTTATGTATGTAGGTGACGCGCCTGATGGACATCGCATTATAGCCAGTGTGAGCGGTGATAAAGATCCGGGATATGGCTCGACATCTAAGATGATTGCCGAATCGGCCTTGTGTTTAGCCCGCGATATAGATCGCAATGAAACTGCAGGAGGCGTTTATACCCCTGCGCCTGCCATGGGGGAAGCCTTGATTAAACGGTTGCAAGCCAATGCAGGTTTGAAATTTTCAATTGAGAGCTAGATAAAGCTAGGGGTTAGGATGAAAATATATAATTTATTAAACGGGCTTTTTTACATTCTTTATGGTTTGTTTGGAGCTTTTATCCCCTTGAAAATGGCAGCCCTTATTGGGTGGGAGCTAAGTCTCTTGGGGCTACATCAAATGAGGGCTGTATCAGTTGTCATGGCGTCATTGGGTTTGATGAACGTTTTATATGCGCAAAAACAATCAGATCAGAAGCCTCTGACTTTGGCCATCATATTTGTCACGCTCAGTTTTATGGCGGGCCGTTTTTTAGGGCTTGTTTTGGACGGGGCAGGGCCAAGTCAAACCTATCATGAAATCGGAATAGAAATTATTTGGGCAGGTATCGGGTTTTTCTTATTAAGTAGACAAGCGAAATTAGGCTAAGGAGCGGAGCGTCGATTAGCCCAAATGATGAGGGCTGTAACAATGGCTATCATAACGAAGTCGAGGACAAAATCCCACCACCCAATTTTAGGGGCGCCTAAAGTCATCCAAGCAGTATTGGGCAAATGGGGGTCTTCATAACCCAGAAAACCAAAGACAAAAATATTATTAGCAATATGCGCGCCTATGGCGCTTTCAATACCCCCTTCAAAATAAAGCAAGATACACATTGCCATTCCAAATGTAAAAATGCTCGCAAGATAAGGCCACATCTGACCTTGGGCTTCCGGATTAGCGGCATGAAGCGCGGCAAAGCCAGCTGATGTTAAAGCAAAGACAAGCCAAGGTGAGCGAAGATATTTTATCAATGCCTGATTTAAATATCCGCGGCATAAAAACTCTTCGCTTGCCGCTTGAAAGGGCACAAAGACAAAGGTGATAATGAGCAGAGGAATATAGCGTTTTAAATCGGTTTGAATTTTCAGGCCTTCATATTCATCTGGAAAGATTATTGATTCTAATAGTGAGGCGAGACCAAAAAACGCGATCAAAACAAAGCCGGCTCGAAACATATTGTCCCACCGAAAAGTCTGCGACGAGGTCATCAAGGCTATTATTGGCCGTTTATGCCAAAATTTATAAATGAGAGGGATAGTGATAAAAACAGGCAGAAACGCGATAAGCAAATCTAAATAAATCGTCGCGTTATTTGTTGGAAGAAGATTTTGGCTTGCGAGGAATAATCCCGTCATACCTAGGAAACTTAGAAGGCATATAAGCGCAAAGCCTATTATCCAGTGCCACCATTTTGTACGGCTTTGAGGTTTAGTTAAAAAATAGGCCGCAACTGAGGCGGCCTTGTCGGTTTCATGTATGGGGGTAGTCACTATTTGGGAGCGAGAACCATTGTCATCATACGGCCTTCAGTTTTTGGCTCAAATTCGACTTTTGCAGTATCTTCAAAATCTTCTTTGACTCGGGCCAATAAATCCATACCGCGATCCATATGTGCCATTTCACGGCCTCTAAAACGCACGGTGACTTTAACTTTATCGCCACGGTCAAAAAACTTGCTCATCGCTTTAGTTTTGACTTCATAATCATGAACGTCGATATTCGGACGCATTTTGATTTCTTTTAGCGTGGTTGTTCGTTGGTTCTTACGGTTCGCCGCTTTTTTCTTTTGGTTTTCAAAGCGTAGTTTTCCGTAATCAAGAACCTTACAGACAGGTGTTTCGCCAGGCGCAACCTCGACAAGGTCGAGACCGGCTGAGCGAGCAGCTGCCAAGGCTTCGTCTAGGCTGACGACACCTTTTTTTTCACCTGTTTCTGTAATCAAGAGAACTTTGGGATTGGTTATATCCCGATTAATACGCGGCCCTTTGGGTTTTTTAGCTGGCTGGGCAGCAAGTGGTCTTCTAGCGATGCTAATGTCTCCTGATTTGTTATAGCGCTGAGAATATGGCGAAGCCTGCGCGTTATTTCAAGAGGTCATTGTAAACAGAAAGCGTTTTTCGTTGCAGACTTTGTGTCGAAAATTGTGTCTTAATTCTGTTTCGGGCCTCTATGGCGTCAAAACCACCCTTTTTTATAATCTGGATAATTGCCGCGGCCATTGCAGGGGCGTCACTTGGCGGCACTAAAATTCCTGTTTGGCCATCCACAATTGTTTCCAAGGCTCCGCCATGGGCGGTTGCCACAACAGCTTTTCCCATGGCTTGGGCTTCAGCGGCCACGCGCCCAAAAGCTTCAGGGTCAGTTGAGGCGGAAATAACAATATCAGCGGCCATCAAGGCCGTGGGAACGTCTCTTGTATGTCCGGGCATAATGATACGGTCTGAAAGGTTGAGAAAAGCTGATTTGTCTTTCAACTCTTTTACATAGTCATCTCGCCCTTGTGAGTCTCCTAAGAGGACTAGTTTAAAGTTATCGGGAAGGTGTGACATGGCTTCAATAGCGATAAGTTGACCTTTCCAGCGCGTTAACCTGCCAGGCAAGAGAATGACTTTATCATCTTTATCAATGCTCCATCGATTACGCTGAGCAAGAATATCCTTTTTGGATATTATGGACGGATCAAATTTGGACATATTAACCCCGCGCGAAACAACCGTAATTTTATCAGAGGCAGTTTTGTGGGTTTTAATGATGTGGGCTTTTGTAAACTCTGAATTCGCGATGATATGATCGCCCTTGGTCATAATGGCGTTATAATAGCGCTTAAGTCCTGATGTGCCATTATATATACCGTGATAGGTCGTAAGGAATATAGCGCCTTCGGATTTAGCGGCAAAAAAAGCTGGCCAAGCCGGGGCGCGAGAACGGGCGTGAACGATATCGATATTATATTTACGGATAATCGCGCGAATTAGCCTGGTTCTCTTTAGGACTGTAAAAATGTTTTTGGAGCCAATGTCCGTTTTATGGAGAATACCCCCAAGATTGATAAGCCCATTTTCCATGCGTCCACCCGCGCTAATAACATGGGCGGTATAGCCATTATCTGTTAAGGCTTGCACCATTTCTAAGGTTGTGCCTTCAACACCTCCGGCATTGAGTTCTGGTACGACTTGGAGCACATTCATATGAAATAGATTCCCATGAGGTTCCTTAGCATGCACAGTGAGATAGCGCTCAAGTTTTTATCAACAAAATCAGGCGATAAAATCGCGTATAAAATGAGCCAAGGACGCGGCCCGACACTTATTTGGTGTGGGGGCCTCAAATCCGATATGGAAGGGGGAAAGGCCACTCATTTAAATGACTGGGCCATTCAAGAAAATCGAAACTATATAAGGTTTGATTATTTTGGGCATGGGCAGAGCACAGGTCTTTTTCGAGACGGCACCATAAGTCAATGGGCTCAAGATGTTGTTCAGATTATGGATGACCTTACCAAGGGCGATGTTATTCTTGTTGGGTCTTCTATGGGCGGATGGGCGTCATTATTGGCTATGCTTAAACGCCCCAAGAGAGTTAAAGCTTTACTTCTAATAGCTCCAGCTCCTGACTTTACCGAAAAATTAATATGGAAAAATTGGACTGATGAACAACAGCAAACTCTGATTAATGATGGAATTGTATATGAGCCTTCGGACTATGACGAGCCTTATGAATATAGCCAAGCTTTGATAGAAGATGGCAGAGCGAATCAAATATTGGATAATCCCATAAAGTTTGAGGGGCCAGTCAGAATTCTCCAAGGGGTTCAAGACACCGTTGTGCCGTGGGAGTATTCAAAACAAATTATTGATATGATTACCAGCCCAGATGTCGATTATACACTTGTCAAAAATGGTGACCATAGTCTTTCATCAACGTCAGATTTAAAACGACTTGTTTTATCAGCCCAGGTTCTATGTCAAAAAATAGAAAACTAAAGACCTTGTGATGAAGACCGTCAAAGAGGCCAAGCAATTTTTAATTCATGCTTTTAAAGCGGCAGGATTAGAGAGCGCAGATATAGATGCGCGATTGCTTCTCATGCATGCAACTGGATTAAGCCGTGTTGATTTGATTTCTGGTGCTTCACATATTTTTTCGGATGAAACTGCTGATGAGATCAAATCATTATCTATGCGGCGAATATCTGGAGAGCCTGTTGATCATATTTTGGGATATAAAGAATTTTATGGCCGCAGATTTAAAGTAACCAAAGATGTTTTGTCGCCGCGGCCAGAAACAGAAATGCTCGTTGATGAGGCGATGAGGATCATTGGAACATGTACGCAGAGCCGTGTTTTAGATTTAGGCACTGGGTCTGGCGCTATTATTATTTCCATATTGGCTGAATCGAATCTGATGGCAGGGACGGCGACAGATATTTCCGAGGCGGCTTTGCGAATTGCTCGGAAAAATGCCCAAACCCATGATGTGTATGAGCGACTTCAATTTATGCAGGGGTCATGGCTTGATTTTATTGACGCTGAATATGACTTAATCATTTCAAACCCGCCTTATATATCTCATGCAGATATATTGACACTTCAAGAGGAAGTTAAAGGCTTTGATCCAGATTTAGCCCTAAGCGGTGGAGATGATGGCCTTGAGGCGTATAGAGCCATAATCTCAAACGTAAAATCGCGTCTGTCGAATTCAGGAAAGATTTTGTTTGAAATTGGGTTTGATCAGGCTGCAGCCGTCTCAAATTTACTAAAACAAGCCGGGCTAACAAATATTTCAGTCCTAAAAGATTTAGCCCAACATGATAGAGTGGTTATGGCGGAGAAGCCCCATTGATAAACATTGTGTGAGATTCAAAAAAAGGCTTTGCCTTTCACTTTGCCTTTGCTAAACAGGATGCGTGAGAAGTATTGCGGTAAGTGACCGCAACCCACTAAAACCCAAAAAAGCAATGTATCGCAAATGCGATGTTCGGGAACTTGAGGACGTCATTATCATGAAACGCCAACGCGGTCGGAACCGTAATAATAATCGTAATAATAACAACAACCATAATCGGGCTATGGATAGTAATGGGCCTGAAGTTAAAGTTCGCGGGACGGCGTCAACAATATATGAAAAATATACGACATTGGCCCGTGATGCGCAGTCTTCGGGCAACCGTGTCAAAGCTGAGAACCTACGTCAGCATGCAGAACATTATTTGCGGGTTTTGAATATACAAGAAGCTGCAAAACGCGCCGCCCAAGAAGAACGTGATGCTGCTAGAGCCGCCCGCGGTGAAGCCGATGAGAGTGAATCAGAGGATAAAAAACCGCGCAAACAACAATCTCGTCGTAATAATCGTGATAAAACGGAGGCCGTTAAGGAAGAGCAGAATGAAAGCTCATCAGAAAAAGCGTTAGAGGTTGTAACTCCAGATGCTGATAATGATTCCGTTACAGCTGAAGGGGATGCTGAACAGCCCAAACGTCGCCGGAAAGCGCCTTCGCGTAAATCTGAAGAAGATTCAGAAACAGTTGACGCTGCGGAATAACGGCAAACATTAATCCGCTAAATATATAGGCCAAAAAGACTCGCGCAATCTATTGTAATGCTATAACAACACGGCGCTATGGCTGCCGAAAATAATATCGATGTAACTGATCTGCCTGACCGCCGCGGGCGACCAGGCCGCCTTCCAGTTGAAGGCTCTGCCAAAATTACGCGCCGTATCACGTTTATGGCTGTTTTAGTGGGTATTTCTCTTGCTATTGGTAAAACATTCGTATGGCAACATAGCCATTCGGTTGGTATTTTGTCCTCCCTCATCCATTCCGTAATTGATCTGATGGGCGCTGTGTCTAGCTTTATCGCGGTGAGATATGCTGCCAAGCCTCCTAATCAAGATTATCGTTTTGGGAGGGGTAAGGCGGAAAGCTTTTCAGCGGTTTTTCAGGTTTGCCTGATTGTATTGGGGGCTTTTCATCTTCTTGAAGAAGTCTTGGAACGCATGTCTCATCCTGTTCATTTGGATCAGGGTGGGTTTGCCATTGCCATGATGTTAGTCTTTATAGCCATTACCATATGGCTCATCATTGCGCAGAGCTGGGCTATAAGGGCAACAGGATCCCTCGCGGTTCGCGGGGATAGAGCGCATTATTTTGCAGATTTGTTGGCGAATATTTTTGTCATTACGGGTCTCATCATATCTGTCTTCACACCCTTTATCTGGGCCGATGCTGTGGTCGGCGCGCTTATGGCGCTCTGGCTTCTTTGGACCGCCTACAAGGTTGCTCGTCTGGCTTGGGCCCAATTGATGGATATGGAACTGAACTCGGAGGAACGTGCACTTATAATACGTTTGGCCATGCAAGATGATCAAATTAAAGCCGTTCATGATTTACGCACTCGGGCGTCTGGGCCGCATATTCACATTCAAATGCGGCTCGACTTAGATGATAATGTGAGTTTAACTGATTCCCATGATATAATCCTAGCCGCTGAAAAACGCTTGATGGCGGCCTTTCAAGCCGCTGATATTTTAATATATCCACATCCGTCTGCTTGCGATGATATGCATGGTAACAAACATTTCCAGACTCAGGGTTAGCGTTTTCTGGCTTAGGTTAAGTTTTCATTACCCTAATACTTTTAAAGTGCCTTTAAATGCGCACTCTTTATCACTTTCCATTGGACCCAGCGTCCCGTCAGGCTCGAATTGCCCTAGCGGAAAAAAAACTCAAAGTGCGCTTATTACATATAGATCCGTGGACTCCGGATGAAAAATTTTTGCAAATAACAGCTGAAGGAACGCCGCCAACTTTAATAGATATTATCCCAGGCGGTGAGGTCCATATTTCAGGGTCTAGGGCTATATGTGAATATGCCAATGATGGGTCACCTCGCCACCCTCTTCTTCCGGAGGATAGGGCGGAGAGAGCAGAGGCTCGCCGTATAGCAGACTGGTTTGAAAAAAAATTTTCCGCTGAAGTCAATGCCTATATCTTATTAGAGAAAATTGAAAAAAGTTTAACAGGTAATGGTACGGCTGATCCCCAAACGCTGCGTGAAGGCCGAGATCATCTTAACTTTCACTTGAATTACATGACTTGGTTGCTTGAGCGGCGAGACTGGCTCTCTGGAGGGACATTTACATTGGCCGATGTTGCAGGCGCGGCGCATTTATCGTGTTTAGATTTTCTAGGAGAAATTCGGTGGCGTGATTGGCCAGACGTTAAAACATGGTATCAGACCATAAAATCAAGGCCATCATTTCAACCGCTTCTTCATGATAACATATCTGGCTTGAGAGCCGCCAGGCATTATCGTGATTTGGATTTTTAACAATGACTGTCTTGTCGAAAGCTTGTCTTGAACGGTGTAAAAAACTTGGATTTACGCAGCCCTATATAGTTGACGTTACAGCATTCGGCGATCACGCCGCTCAAGGGTTAAACGCCTATATTGCTGCCAAGCACCACGGCACCATGACGTGGATAGAAGAGACAAAAGATAGAAGAGGCCATCCGAAAAACCTTTGGCCAAAAGCAAAATCAGCGATTGTGGTTGGGTTGAATTACGGCCCTGATTCAGACCCTTTAGTGACCTTGAAGCAACCTCGTAAAGCCACGATATCGGTCTATGCGCGTAACCGAGATTATCATGATATTATCAAAGGCCGACTTAAGGAAATTGCTGGGCTTATCGCTAGAGATACAGGCGAAGACGTAAAAGTCTTTGTCGATACCGCTCCGTTAATGGAAAAACCATTGGCCGCAGCGGCAGGTTTAGGATGGCAAGGGAAGCATACAAATCTCGTTAGCCAAGATTTTGGTTCATGGCTGTTTTTGGGTGTTATTTTAAGCGCGGCCGAACTCACTCCGACTGTAGCTGAAACTAACCATTGCGGAACTTGTCGGGACTGTCTGGATATTTGCCCGACGAATGCTTTTCCCGTGCCTTATAAGCTCGATGCTCGAAAATGTATTTCATATCTTACTATTGAGTACTCAGGTATAGTTGATGTTGCATTACGCGAGAAAATGGGTAACCGCATTTATGGGTGTGATGACTGTTTGGCCGTCTGTCCGTGGAATAAATTTGCAAGCCAAAGTGCTGAAATAAAGCTTAAGGCTAAACCCGAATTAGATGCCCCGGATTTAGAAGACCTTGCAAGCTTAACTGATGCAGACTTTAGAACCCGCTTTGCGGGATCGCCCATAAAACGGATTGGGCGCAACCAATTCATCCGAAATGTTATTTATGCCATTGGAAATAGCGAAGACGTATCTTTTAAAACCGTATTGGCTCCACATCTTGTGTCTGAAGACCCTGTTATACAAGAGGCTGCATCTTGGGCTCACAAAAAGCTATCATGAAGACATAAGTGTTTTAACGTATATTTACGTTTAATTATTACCTCTGCTATTTATACGAGTGGGGGGAGTTGATTGTGCGAATGACTGAAAGGGAAATGCGTATAGGGTCTGCCAATGACCCTCTCTCTAATTTTGCTTTATGGCTTATCGTTGGTATCGCTTTGGCGTTATCCTTTAGTATTTATCTCTCAAGCTACAAAACCATAATTTTTATAACGATAGGCATAGCTATCCTTTGTACGGCCTATGC
The DNA here is from genome assembly GCA_964472905.1 of uncultured Hellea sp. Classification (GTDB taxonomy): domain Bacteria; phylum Pseudomonadota; class Alphaproteobacteria; order Caulobacterales; family Maricaulaceae; genus Hellea. Next base: position 53,136 of record CAYYMI010000006.1, read on the forward strand.
AGCTCTAAGGCTAATGGCCTCTTTAATTGCAAAGCCTAGATATGAATTTGATGGAGAAGATAATAATCCGCTAACGTGGCCCTTTTATACTGTAATGGTTCCTATATTTCATGAAGCTCACATGGTTGAAGAGCTTATAAGCGGTTTAGAATTTCTTGATTATCCAGCTGACCGATTAGAGATATTGATGATTTGTGAAGAGATTGACCCATTCACAATCGCGATGGTGAAAAAATTTTTAAACCCGCCTTTTTCTCTTATTATTGTCCCCAAAGGAACTCCACAAACGAAACCTCGGGCGCTTAATTATGCCCTTAATCATGCTCAAGGCGATATTATTACAATATATGATGCAGAGGATATTCCGAGGCCCAATCAATTAAAAAAGGCCGCTATCGCCTTTTTAAATAATCCGCGTTTAGGCGCTCTTCAAGCCCCATTGGATTACAGAAATTCCAACCAAAACTGGTTAACGCGCCAATTTTCTTTGGAATATAGCGCCCTTTTCCATGTCTGGATTCCTTTTTTAGTGACGTTAAATCTACCTTTCCCGCTCGGGGGTACGAGCAATCATGTTAGATTCTCAGCGTTAGCGGACACGGATGTAAAGGGTTGGGATTCTTATAATGTAACCGAAGATGCTGACCTTGCGTTTAGGTTGGCGGCAAAGGGTTGGGAGTTTGGCTATATTGACTGTCCGACAGATGAGGAGGCTGTAAGTTCGTGGAAATCTTGGATCTTTCAAAGGTCAAGATGGATGAAAGGTTTCTTGCAAACTTGGATTGTTCATATGAGGCTCCCATTTAAGCCTAGAGGCCTGTTAGGTCTTAAACGGTTTTTTGTTTTACAATTAACTATCGGATTGACGCTCCTAAATGCCTTCTTCCATTTACCTATTGTACTTATCATGACCTATTTTGTTGTTCGACAATTTGTGGAGCCCGGGCCAATATATATCCCTTTTCCATTTATTGTGAGTTTATGTATTAGTTATTTAGCCGGAATTCTGATCGGAGTTATTGGCGCGTACCGGGCAGGTAAAATGCGATTAATGGCTTCGGCTATTTGGATGCCCCTATATTGGTGGGCGCTCTTCTTTCCTGCTATTCATGCCTTATGGGAGTTAGGGAGAAAGCCTTTCTTCTGGCATAAGACCCACCATGGTGTTAGAGGGCGCATCAATAACCCAAACAACCAAAATACAAACTCGAATTATGACGCCTTCGGATGATTTATTGTTTACCAGTCTTGGGCTGGCTTCGTGTGTGTTGATCGGAGCATTGGCGTTCAGACAGCATTTTAAAAAACATGACGAACTTAAAACCCGAATGATCCCGTGGATCGTTATAAGCCTCGGCGCGATTGCGACGGGGTTTATGCTTCTCGTTCACTTGGTCAATATCTTAGGCATTGAAACAGGTCGCGGCTAATTTATCAAAAGCTAGGTACAAAAAAACCGGAGCTCACTGTCTCCGGTTTTTATAGAATATGTACTCGGAATTATTCGGAAGGAGCTTCGCCTTCAGGCGCTTCTGCAGGCGCAGTTTCTTCTGTCGCTGGCGCGTCTTCAGCTGGGGCTTCTTCCGCAGCAGGTGTTTCCGCTGGAGCGGCGTCTTCAGCTACAGGAGCTTCCTCTGCTGGCGCCTCTTCAGCAGGGGCATTTTTCGCCTCTTCTGCAGCGGCCTTTTCAGCTTCTTTAGCCGCTTTAGCTGCCTCTTTAGCCGCTTCTTTAGCTTCAGCTTCACGTTCTTTGCGGGCTTCTTCTTTTTCTTTACGGTCAATAATAAGCTGTTGCGCTTTGGCGCCAGGCTTTCCTTTATTGGGGTTATTACCGGCTTTCCATTCCCAGATCCCAGCCTCGCTTAGGAAGCGCGCCACGCGGTCAGTCGGGCGGGCGCCTTTACCGAGCCACTCTTTACACTTGTCCAGATCGAGCTTTACGCGCTCTTCGCTATCCTTGGGCAGCATTGGGTTATACCGCCCAACAATTTCAATGAAGCGGCCATCACGCGGCGCGCGTGAATCGGCGATAACAACACGGTAGTAAGGCCGTTTTTTGGCGCCGTGACGGGCCAGTCTAATTTTGAGTGCCATGAGGTTTCCTTTTAATCTAGCAATTCAAGTTGTTCAGTTATTTCTTTTTCCGAAATGGCAGTCCGCCAATTCCAGGTAATTTAGGTTTTCCACCGCCAAGACCCGGTAGCCCGCCGCCGAGGCCAGGGAGGCCTTTGGGCATGTTGCCCATTTGTTTTTTAAGTTCTTCGAGCATAGCGGGATCAAGATCGGCTGGGTTGGGCATACCGCCTTTTCCGCCTCCCATACCACCTGGCATCTTCGGCATGCCTGGCATGCCGCCCATTTGAGCCATCATGTTGGCCATGCCGCCTTTGCCCATTTTTTTCATCATGTCAGACATCTGACGGTGCATTTTTAACAGCTTATTGACCTCTTGGACGGACATGCCAGCGCCAGCGGCAATCCGTTTTTTACGAGAAGCTTTAATCATTTCAGGTTTTTTGCGCTCTTGTGGGGTCATAGACAGGATAATGGCTTGCTGTTGTTTCAAGAGGCGATCATCGATTCCGCCCGCCGCATCGAGCTGCTTTTTCATTTTACCCATACCGGGCATTAATTTCATCAGGCCGCCCATACCGCCCATTTTTTGCATTTGGCCTAATTGTGTGGCGAGGTCGTCCAGATCAAACGTCCCTTTTTCCATTTTCTTAGCGACACGCGCGGCTTCTTTTTCGTCAATAACTTGAGAGGCTTTTTCAACGAGCGAAACGATATCGCCTTGCCCTAATATCCTGCCTGCAAGGCGCTGGGCGTCAAAGGCTTCAAGCGCGTCAAGTTTTTCGCCTGTACCCAAAAACTTAATCGGCAGACCCGTCACAGCCCGCATAGACAAAGCCGCACCGCCGCGGCCATCGCCGTCAATTCGCGTGAGGACAAGTCCCGTTAACGGTAAGCGGGCATGGAAACGTTTGGCCGTTTCAACCGCGTCTTGACCCGTTAAGGCGTCGGCCACCAAGAGCGTTTCAATCGGTTTTGTTTCGTCTGCAATGGCGGCTACTTCATCCATGAGCTCATCATTGATGGTGGTTCGGCCTGCCGTATCTAAGAAGACAACATCATAGCCACCCTTTGCGCCTTCGCTCATAGCGCGCTTGGCTATCTCTAAAGCTGATTGACCCTTTTCAATGGGTAGAAACCCTGTGCCCGTTTGCTTGGCCAAAATACCAAGTTGTTCCATCGCCGCCGGACGGTTCGTATCCAGTGAGGCGAGCAATACTTTGCGCTTACCATGTTCTTTTAAAAACTTACCGATTTTACCTGTTGAGGTGGTTTTACCCGAGCCTTGAAGGCCAGCCATAAGAATCGCGATAGGCGGGCGTCCGGCAAGGTTAAGCTGTGAGCTGATAGCGGCTTTTTCAATATCGGCTTCATCTTCGGATAATGTCCCGCCCAGCATATCAACTAGCCCGTCATGGACGATTTTGACGATTTGCTGTCCCGGCTTCACCGATTTGATGACTTTCTCGCCAACGGCCTCGGCTTTTATCTTTTCAATAAATTCTTTAACAACGGGCAGGGCAACATCGGCCTCTAAAAGGGCGACGCGAATTTCACGCATAGCTGTGCTGACATCCTTTTCCGAGAGCGCGCCGCGCCCTGTCAGGTTGTCAAAGACACCGCTTAATTTATCGCCTAGGGCTTCGAACATTTAGACCTTCAAAAATAATTCCAATATCCGCACAACGTCAAAAGCTCCGGTGAACGATAACGTCGACCGGAGGACCCCGCCTGCATCGTCCCAAGGGTGTCGCACAGGTCAGAGCGCAGATTAAAACTGCGCGGATTGGGGCCTATAAAGGCCCGCGCTTAGGCTGTCAACAGACAGCTAGGCTCTATGTTTAAGAGAGAGAGCTTCCTGGATAATGCCCCATTTTATAAAGGTGTCGGTCAGGCGTTGCACTGAGATGGGTTTAGATAAATAATCATCCATGCCTGCTTCAAGACAGCGTTCCTCATCTCCTCTAAGCGTATGAGCCGTTACAGCAATGATCGGGGTTCGAGCTTGCCCCGTTTTTTGTTCTAGCGCCCTGATCGCCTGCGTAGCTTCATAGCCGTTCATTTCGGGCATAGAGATATCCATTAAGATCAGTTTGGGACTGTCAGATTTCCATTTGTCCAGTGCAAGTCGTCCATTTGACACAATTTTAAAATTCACCCCTAATTCGTCCAATAGATATTTGACATATATTTGATTGGTTTCATTGTCTTCCGCAACAAGCACCTCAAGCGTTTGAGATGACGTATTCTTATTCGAACTCTTTGATGCTGGAGCGGCGACTGGAGTTAATATATCAGCTTTTGCGGGGGCAGGTTTTTTTAAGGCCCCCTGCGCGCCGTGAAGACATTCAGTAATTGTATCTAAAAGTAAGGATGAGCGCGCAGGCTTCGTTAAAACGGCATTTAGACCATTTTTTATGAGGCGCTGAGTCATATGGTCTTCACTGACCGATGTCAGCATGACGATGGGAATATGGGCAAAATTCGAATTTGTGCGAATGGCATTAAAGAGGTCTTCGCCATTCATGCTAGGCATATGATAATCCGCGATAATCAAGTCGATATTGATATTCTTAGACTTCGCATTTTTAAGAACAGCTAAAGCCTTTGCTCCGCTTTCAACAGCGATACTTCGGCATTTCCAATACTTAATTTGTTCCCGCAAAATATTGCGGTTCACCGCATTGTCATCAACAACCAAAATATTGGCCCCAATGATTTCGACAGGCGCTTTCTTTTTGGGCATAATGTCCGCATGGGTTGGTAAGGTCAGGTTGATTGTAAAGATGCTACCGACTTTGAGTTTACTATCAACGCGAATGGTTCCGCCCATGAGCTTAACCAAATTCGATGATATCGATAGACCCAATCCAGTGCCTTCATATTCACGCGTTGTTGTTCCGTCGACTTGTTTAAACTTTTCGAAAACGCCCTCTAAATTATCTTCAGGTATGCCAATACCAGTATCTTCAACCTTGATAATTAAATCGGCTTCACCATTTGTTACAGTTCCGCTGACATCAATAAGAACATGACCGAAATGCGTGAATTTCACAGCATTACCCACGAGGTTGGTCATGATTTGACGCAGCCTTCCAACATCACCGACAAAGGTTCCTGGAAGGTCGGGCTGAACCCTTATAAGAAGATCTAAGCCTTTATCTGCAGCCGAGCTAGAGAGTAGAGTTGTAACATCTTCAAGAGACTCTCTAAGATGAAAAGGGGCGGGGTCTAACTTGGCTTGGCCCGCCTCGATTTTTGAAAAATCGAGAATGTCATTGATAATTGTCATCAAGGCACTCCCGGAGCTAGAGATAGTTTTAACAAAATGACTTTGACGCTCATTAAGGTCTGTCATTCCAAGGAGCTCTGTCATGCCAATAATACCGTTCATGGGCGTACGGATTTCATGGCTCATATTGGCAAGAAATTCAGATTTTGCGCGCTCTGCATCTTTAGCCTTTTGCAGCGCGACTTCCATTTTGGTCACATCGGTTACAGTCACAATCTGACCGCCACTATCGATACTACGCATACGGGACATGTAATGTCGGTTATTTGGCGAGATGAAACTTTTGTCTTTCACCTGCATGCCTGGCGTGAACTCTATATTTTTTTCCGCCCATTCTTGGATGGAGAGCTCGCCTGTATCTGCGTTATAAACGCCTAATTCAACCAATCCTGCATAGACTTCTTGTCGGGTCATGCCGAGTTCACAGTCTAGGCCGCAATCTAACATGATGTTCTTAAAGGCCGTATTGAGCTGAATAATTTCCCCTTTAGAATTATAGGTCATAAATCCATCTGTTAGAGCTTCAGCTGCTTCGTCATATATTTTCGCGCTTATCAGGGCTTGCTGCGTCAGGCGTTCATTATCTTCGGATATCGTCGTTAAGGCGTAGCCGAGTTCTGACATAACAGGGGCTACCGCTGTTTTGCCTTGACCTATTTTCGGTGAAGCTTTTTGTGAAGCCTCATAAATTGTTTCTAAATTTTGATCCGTGACGCCTGTGGTGTGTTCTCCAAAATTCAATCCTAAATGTTCCTGAGCGGCAGAAACGCGTAAGATCCCAAGTTTTTTCATTAAGCCGATAAAGATAAAACCTGTTGTCATGGCCCAGGCGATACACAAAGCTGCGCCAAAGCTTTGAATGGCAAATTGTGTTATGGCGTTGCCTGTTGGCAGGGGACTCGTTGCAAAAAAGGGAAATAATATTCCGCCGACAATTCCCGCTATGCCGTGCACAGTTACCACTCCGACAGGGTCATCGATTCTAAACCTATGTAAAAGTATATGCGCGCCGCCAATAGCAACGATTCCGCCCAAACCGCCTAGGATAATCGCGCCTAAAGGGCCCACATAAGCGACTCCCGCTGTGATGGCTACAAGCCCGCCTAAAAGACCATTAAAACTGGATACAGGATCAAAGGTCTTTTTGTTTAAGAAAAAGCCGAGTATTTTCCCGCCAAGCCCTCCGGCAGCACCAGCTAAGATAGTTCCAAGCGCGGCGTCAGCAAAGGCTTGTGTCCCGGGTTCCATAGCGCCCGTATTAAAAGGTACCCAGGTAATAAATAAGATTAAAGCGCCCGATAAAGCTAGAACAGCATTATGCCCTGTGATCGGAAGAATATTACCATCTTCGTCAAAGCGACCTTGACGTGCTCCAAGCAGAATGATGGCGGCGAGGGCATAAAACCCGCCAAGCGCATGTATAGCAATTCCACCCGCATGATCGACAAATCCCATATTTGCCAGAACTGCGAGATTGGATGTCAGTATGGTGTTGCCCCAGACCCAATGACCAAAGACAGGATAAACCACAATAGCGATAAAACCCGTACTGAGCAAATAAGCGCCGATGCGCATTCTTTCGGCGACGGCCCCTGAGACAATCGTAGCGACAACTGAACAAAATGCGAGATTGAAAATGAGCAGAGTTGGCCATCCGCCAATGTCCTCGAGAGCCGCTTTTACTCCCCCTGTGCCGATATAGCCGCCAATTGTTGTCCCATACATTAGGCCAAAGCCTATGAGAGAGTAACATAAGACACAGATAATCATATCTGAGACGTTTTTTTGAGCGACATTGATAGAGTTTTTGGACCGAACGGACCCTGCTTCGATCATTAAGAAGCCAGCTTGCATTAAAAAGACAAACACCGCGGCTATAATCATCCACATCGAGGCCATATTGTATCCCTGAGTTTTTATAATAAGGGATGCATTATTATGGAAAACAAAGGGTTAATTTGTTAAAGAGAGAGCGGTGTTATTTCAAAAAAAATAGCCCCTTATAAAGGGGCTAGATTATTCGTGATTTTTAGCGCTGATTAGGATTTAACCGTATGCGGCGCGGACGCGTTTTTCTTAGCGGTTTCAACCAGAGCTTTAAACGCCTCCGGCTCATTACCAGCCATATCGGCGAGAACTTTACGGTCCAGATTGATACCGGCTTTGTTAAGCCCGTCCATAAAGCGGCCATAGGTCATACCATGAAGACGCGCGGCGGCGTTAATACGCTGGATCCAAAGGGCGCGAAATTGGCGCTTTTTAAGCTTACGGCCAATATAGGCGTATTCTCCAGCCTTCTCGACGGCCTGATTGGCAATCCGGAAGGTGTTTTTACGGCGGCCACGGTAACCCTTGGCCGCGTCGATAACTTTTTTGTGGCGGGCGTGTTTCGTAACACCGCGTTTTACACGTGACATAACTCGCTCCTATTTCTTTTTCTTGCCATATGGCATGTATGTTTTTTTGATAACTTTAGCGTCTTGATCAGCGAGAACAGTTGTTCCGCGAAGTTTTCGAATTTGGTCATTCGTCCGCTTGATCATACCGTGTCGCTTACCAGCTTGGCCGGCTTTCACCTTACCGCTGGCGGTCAGTTTGAAACGCTTTTTAGCGCCTGACTTGGTCTTCATTTTGGGCATTTCGGTCTCCTAATTATGCTGTCCATCCTAGACCTAGGAGGATAGCGGCCTTTCGAGCGATCAGGCATGCCTTTAGCCTAAACCGCTGCGATCCCACGTTTGAGGGATGCGGGCTTATAGCGGGGAGTCCAAGTAATGCAAGTCATATCCTGAATGAATAGGGAAAACGCGACTTTGAAATTATTTGCGCTTTAGGGACTTAAGTTTGCTGTATTTGTGCCGGTTAGTTTCGATTTGGTCCCTATTGATAAGGCTCCATTGTAAAACGCCTTCCATTTGCTCCAGAAAGTTCCGCCCAAGGGGTGTGATCGTATAATCAACGCGAGGCGGTATTGTCGCTCTGGCTTCGCGAATAACCATCCCGTCGCCTTCCAAGGCCCGAAGGGTTTGTGTGAGCATGCGCTGGGATATATCTGGGATAGCACCTAATACTTCTGAAAAACGATGTGTACCAAAGTTCAAATGGGAGAGTATCAATAGGCTCCACTTCCCGCCGAGACTCGCAAAAATTGACCTAATGGGGCAAAACTCAAGATCATAAAAAATATCCGGGGCAATGCCTGGTGATGTGCGGGCTTTGGGTTTGGCGCGGTCACGCACAGTGCTCGGAGGAGGATTATCCGCTGATATACGAATACTGGGTATAGTGTTTGGCATGTGGCGTCTTATTATCCGTTCTTCTTAGACTAACTTCAATATGCGCCTGCTGGAACACTAGTTACAATTCGTAACTAATAGGTAAACTGCGGATTTTTAGGTTTATGGGCTTAAATGTTTCGTCGAATGGCGTGTATTGCCTATATTGACCTGTTTTGCCTCTCATAATGCATACAAAAAGAGAGTGGTTTTAAGGCAAAAATGTACATAATCTTCAGGTTGTATTTATTGTACTTCTGAAAATTAATTTCATCAAAAACAGCTAAATTTGATGTTTTTTCGTTAACAGTTCCTGCGTTTCAAATATTAACAAAACTTCGTCATATATGTACATAAGTCATTGTTTTATTATGATTATTCAGATAATAAATTAACTATTCCTAAGCTTTAATAAAAAAATAACCGCGATAAAAAGCGGTTCGTTAACTAAACTCCCTAATACACCTTAAGGTATCATTTACCCCTGAAATTCATTCTGCCTTCCTAATTTAAAATTCTTGGGGCGAGAACAAGAATGGATGCCAGTGATGTATTTCGCATTGAAAAGCTTTTCGACGTTAACCCAGCGTGTTTTGGGATATCTATCCCTCAGATCTTCGCAAACTCGACGAATGAACGACATCGCTGGATGGACGCGCGGTCTTATGGCCGTGCTTTTTTGCGCGCTATTGACGCTAGGCTCAACGCTGAGCGCTCAAGCTCAGACCGTCATTTACCAAGATGACTTTGAATCCGGCCCAACGGGATGGTCAAATAATACCATAGAAAATGCCCCGATTCTTGGCACGAACTTCCTAGGCCGTTTTACGGATGGGTCTGAGGAAACTACCCGGACATTTACGGTTCCGGCGGGCGCAACGGCGCTTGAAATCGAATTTGATTTACTCCGCTTCGACAGCTGGGACTTTTATAATGCGGCGAATAATGACGGCTTTGCGGTTGAGATTGATGGCGTCTCGCTATTCTCGACGACGGCAGGTTTTGGGACCTTCGATGTACTGCCTTTTGGTGTCGGACAAGGCGGAAGATCGGGCAGCACAGGGAATGTCGATTGGCGCGACAGTCGACATAACCCTACGCGCAGATTTGGATCAGGGCATTGATGATGAATCCGCCGGTTATGATAATTTTCTGGTCACGGCGAATGCGCCTACGGGCGGACTTTTGGTGTTTTGCCAGAAGCGAAGGCCTAGGTGTTGAAACCTTCCGCTCGCAAGATGGCGGTT
>CAYYMI010000007.1:0-8060 GCA_964472905.1 uncultured Hellea sp.
AATACGCACAGAGGCCGAGCGGTTACGGCTTGAATAAGCGAGCATAACAGGCGCTTCGAAGCCCGGGACCAAACGCTTATAAGAATTTGTTGAGGCGTTAGAGAACGCGTTAATCGCTTTGGAGTGCTTAATGATGCCGCCAATATAGTGGAGGCAAGATTTAGACAGGCCAGCATATTCGTCACCTGCAAAAGTTGGCTTGCCATCTTTCCAGATTGACATGTGAACATGCATGCCTGTGCCGTTATCATTCCACATCGGCTTGGGCATAAATGTTGCCGTTTTACCGTAGGCGTGGGCGACATTATGGACGATATATTTATAGAGCTGCATATTATCAGCCATATTTAGAAGTGTGTTAAACTTCATGCCGAGCTCGTGTTGAGCCGGAGCCACTTCATGGTGATGCTTTTCAGGGGCAAGGCCTAGCTCGTCCATAACAGAGAGCATTTCAGAGCGCATGTCTTGGAGACTATCAACTGGCGGGACAGGGAAATAACCTCCCTTTGGTCCAGGACGGTGACCCATATTTCCGCCTTGATACATCGTGCCTGTATTCGACGGGAGTTCTGTACTGTCGATTTCATACCCTGTCTTATGTGTGTCTGTATCCCAGCGCACATCATCAAAGACAAAGAATTCAGCTTCCGGTCCAAAGAACACATCATCGCCAACTTTAGCGCCGCGCATATAGGCTTCAGCGGCTTTGGCTGTTCCGCGTGGGTCACGGTTATAGGCTTCACCTGTATCAGGTTCTAAAACGTCACAGAAGACTGAGAGTGTATCTTGCTGATAAAATGGGTCCATTTTAACTGTCGATGGATCTGGTAATAAAACCATGTCAGACTCGTTAATGTCTTTCCAGCCAGAGATTGATGATCCGTCAAACATGGTTCCATCTTTGAACAGGTCTTTATCGACCATGTCGGAGTGGAAGGTTACGTGCTGCATTTTCCCTTTGGGGTCTGTGAAGCGTAGATCGAGGAATTTGATATCCTCGTCCTTCATTTTTTTGAGTATTTTATCTGACATTATTTTGTCCTTTCCCTAATAATCTGTGTTTTAGTTTGTGTGTTTATGCTCTTAAAGCGCAGCGTCGCCAGATTCGCCAGTCCGAATTCTAATCGCTTGTGATACATCTGAGACGAAAATTTTACCATCACCAATTTTACCTGTTTTGGCAGCTGTCTGGATAGCCTCCAAAGCGCCTTCAACTTGGTCATCAGCGACGACCAATTCAAGCTTAAGCTTAGGGAGGAAATCAACAACATATTCCGCGCCGCGGTAAAGTTCTGTATGGCCTTTTTGACGTCCAAATCCTTTGGCTTCGATAACAGTCATACCTTGTAGGCCGACCCCTTGAAGGGCTTCTTTCACTTCGTCGAGTTTGAAAGGTTTGATTATGGCTTCGATTTTTTTCATCGTGTGTCTCCTGCGCGTTAAATTTGATTTCAAAATGTTTTATGGAAGACCAAGAGTCGAGAGAGGCTGAGCAAGTCTTTGAGGATAGGAAAATATCAGCTAAAAATTGCACCTTTTTTGGACTCTCTGAAGGGGGCGTGCCTTTTTTTTGGGCGTTTTTAAATGTCAGCTCTATGGAAATAGATTATGTTTTGCTATCCCCTCTTGATATTAAGCGTTAAACACGCCTCGATTCAGGAAATTCACTTCGTAAAACAGCTAAGAAAGATCGAGTAAGTAATGCCTAAACTGGAAGTTAGACCCCCGAAAAAGACCTATATTACAGATCAACAGGCGCTAGATTTTCATGCGAAACCTGTTCCTGGGAAATTAGCTCTTCAGCCTACGAAACCCATGGCAACACAGCGGGATTTATCCTTGGCTTATTCGCCTGGCGTGGCTGTTCCCGTTGAAGAAATCGCCAAAGATCCTGATTTGGCTTATGATTATACGTCTAAGGGTAATATGGTCGCGGTTATTTCCAACGGCACGGCCATTTTGGGACTTGGTAACCTTGGCGCCATGGCGTCAAAACCTGTGATGGAAGGAAAATCTGTTCTTTTCAAACGCTTTGCCGATATTGATAGTTTTGATATCGAAGTTGAAGAAGAAGAGGCGCAGGCTTTCATTGAATGCGTCAAGCGTTTTGGCAATACCTTTGGGGGCATTAATCTCGAGGATATTGGCTCGCCAGAGTGTTTTATTATCGAGCAAGAATTACGGGATTACTTGGATATTCCGGTTTTCCATGATGATCAGCATGGGACAGCCATCATAGCCACGGCGGGTCTCATCAATGCCGCGCATCTGACAGGCCGAAAATTTGAGGATATGAAAGTCGTTCTATCAGGCGCAGGAGCCGCAGGATTGTCTGTCCTTGGCCTTATCAAGAGCCTCGGCGTTAAGAAAGAAAATGCCATCGTTCTGGATAGTAAGGGTGTCGTTTATGAGGGCCGCAAAGAATATATGGATCAATGGAAGGCGCCTCATGCTGTTAAAACGGACATGCGAACGTTAAGCGAAGCGATGAAAGGCGCGGATGTCTTTTTAGGCCTCTCCGTGGCTGGTATCGTTAGTCAGGACATGATCAAATCCATGGCCAAAAACCCGATTATTTTTGCGATGGCTAATCCTGATCCCGAAATTACGCCTGAAGAAATCAAAGAGGTTCGCAATGATGCAATCATAGCAACTGGTCGCTCTGACTATCCCAATCAAGTCAATAATGTGTTGGGTTTTCCTTATATTTTCCGGGGCGCGCTGGATGTACGCGCTCGCAACGTCAATGAAGAAATGAAACTCGCCTGCGCCCACGCCCTTGCGGATTTGGCGCGCCAGGATGTGCCCGAAGAAGTCGCGGCAGCCTATCATGGTAAGCGGCCTAAATATGGCCCGGATTATATTATCCCAGCCCCCTTTGATCCGCGCTTAATTTCTGAAATTCCGCCCTATGTTGCCCAAGCGGCGATGGATACAGGCGTTGCCCGTAAGCCTATTGAGGATATGGAAGCCTATAAAAAATCTCTGGCCCAACGTCAGGACCCGACAGCGGCTATCTTGCAAGGCATTTCATCATCAGTCGTTGAAAACCCGAAAACGATTGTCTTTGCCGAAGGGGAAGAGCCAGCGGTTATTCGCGCGGCCCAAGCCTTTCAGCAACGCGGCCTTGGCAAGGCGATTTTGGTGGGCCGTGAAAAACCCATTTATGACAATATGAAATTACTAGGCGTCGAAAAGCCAGAAAATTTCACAATTTTGAATGCTCGTCTTTTTGACCGCAATGCTGAATTTACGGAATATCTCTACTCCCGTATGCAGCGTCGGGGCTTTCTGCGTCGCGATGCCCAGCGCCTCGTCAATAATGACCGGAATGTTTTCTCGGCCTTGATGTTGCATCACGGCTTGGCTGACGGGATGGTCACAGGGGTCACGCGGAGCTATGACATCGCGCTGCGGGACGTACGCCTTGTTCTTAATCACCGCGAAGACGAACGCACTATGGGTGTTTCAGTTGTGGTGAACAAAAACCGGACTCTCTTTATTTCCGATACAAACATCACTGAGCTTCCATCGGCAGAAGACCTTGCTGATATTGCTGTGACTACGGCTGGGTTTACGAGACAATTTGGTTTTGAGCCCCGGGTTGCCTTTTTATCCTACTCCACATTTGGTAATCCCGTTGGTGAGCGTATGGAAAAGGTTCGCCGCGCTGTTGAAATTCTTGATGCGCGCGAAACAGATTTTGAATATGAGGGCGATATCGCCGCTGATGTCGCGCTCGATCCACTCCACACTTTGACATATCCCTTTTCACGTCTGACGGGGGCCGCTAATGTTTTGATTATGCCAGCGATTCATTCTGCCTCTATATCGACAAAGCTGCTCGACACGGTTGGCGGCGCGACGGTATTGGGACCCTTTCTGACAGGCCTAGCCAAACCTGTGCAAATCTGTTCACTTGGCGCAACGGCGTCTGAGATTGTACAAATGGCGACATTAGCAGCCTTTGCGCCTTCGCACCGAGACGAAGATTAGTGAGACGAAGATCGGAATATTTTGGGCGCTAAGGTTGATCTGACAGAAGGGAAAGTGTCCGGCCATGTCCTTCGCATGTTGGGGCCCTTTTCGATTGCCGTTATTGCGATGATTTCTACGGGCATTGTTGATACAATTTACCTTGGACGCCTCACGGATGAGCTAAGGCCCAATTTAGGCGTTATGGCTCTGGCTGCGATTGGTTTTGCTTTTCCGCTCACCTTTCTCGGCAATAGTGCCAATATTGGCCTTGGGGCAGGCACCTTATCGGCTGTTTCCCGCGCCTTAGGGCAAGGCGATATAGAGCGCTCTCGGCGCCACGGCGCAGCGGCGATATTAATGGCTTTAACCGTGATGACCGGCTTGGTGACATTGATGCTCGTGGCTCTACCTCATGTTTTGACCCTGATGGGCGCCGAAGGCGAGATTAAACGCATGGCAACCCAATATGCGATCATCTCTTTCCCCGGACTTGTGATTGTCTCTGTGGCATCAATGAGTAATAATATCTTGCGCGCTGGCGGGGAGGCCGCCTTACCAAGTTCTATCATGATTATCGGCGCCGTTATAAATATTATCTTGGACCCTTTTCTTATTTTTGGTTGGGGCCCGTTTCCGAGACTGGAAATTCAAGGGGCGGCTTTGGCCACATTAATAGGCAATATATTCGGGGCAATTTTTGGATTTTCGGTCGTGATGTTCCACCGCAAAGCCATTTCATTTACAGAAATGACATTGGGGTCAATAAAGCGGGCCTGGAAAGTGATTGGCAGCGTCGGCCTGCCTGCTGCGGGAACGAATATTATTGTGCCGCTTTCAACGGCTTTAGCTGTCACTATTATTGCGCGGTCTTTGACAACGATTGATGTCGCGGCCTTCACAGTCGCCAGTCGCGCCGAGCTTATATCTGTGGGTATGCTTTATGCGCTCTCGGCTTGTATCGGGGCGATCACAGGACAAAATGGCGGGGCAGGATTAACGGACCGCGTAAGGGCGGCCTTTAAGTTTTGCTATTGGATTTGTATTATCTGGGGCACATTTATGGCCGTCATCCTTGCGCTATTTGCACCGCAAATCGCTGGCGTCTTTTCAACGGACGCTCAAGTTGTCTCTAAAACTATTCCTTATTTTTATATCGTTCCGATTACGATATTCGCTTATGGATTTGTCTTTATCAGCGCCGCAGGGTTGAACGCATTGGGCCGGCCGATTTACGGCCTTATCTATACGATTATCAGATCACTCCTATTATATGTGGGTTTGATATTTATTGGTGTTCAAATGGACGGATTACGCGGGGCATTTTTCGGGATGGCCGCCGCGAATATTATCTCAGGCCTCATCGCAGCTGGCTGGTCTTTAACAAAGGTGCCGATGAGCGCCAAAAAGAGTTGACGAAGCGCCTGAATATTGGCAAACGCCCCGCACCAATCCTTACGAAGAGTAAGTTCATATCTGTGCGGGTGTGGTGGAATTGGTAGACACGCTAGATTTAGGTTCTAGTGCCGCGAGGCGTGAAGGTTCAAGTCCTTTCACCCGTACCACTTTTCGATCGATGATCTAAATTTTGCATATATAATTGCAAAACATTCATTTACATAAAATTGAATAAATATTCATCATTCTTCTTAACGTCATAAAAACAGCGCTAGCCGTAAACTTAGAAGCCTATTCCTCATGACGAATTTGTGAGTGAATTTTATGTGACGTTAGGAATTTTAGGGCATAGGTCATAAGCATCGAAAAGTTGGAAAGAGTCTCATGAGGACTGTGTTTAAATCTTTAAAAACGTGTGTCTTTATTCTGGGCTGTGCATTATCGGTCACTGCGTCAGCGCAAACGGCCTATGAGATGACGCCTGAAGACGAGGCGGTATTGCAAAATCAAGAAGCACTCACACATGTTTGGCGCGACAAGTCACGGCGCGATGGAGCGCTTGATGTCTTTGGCGCGATTGATATTCAGGCCTCTCCGTCCGTGATCTGGGATATTATGACCGATTGCACGCGCGGCCATGAAATCGTCAAAGGCATGCGCTCTTGCGATGTTCTAGAGACATTGCCGAACAAAGCCTCTGATATCCGTCAGCAAGTTTTTGATATGGGGCCTTTTTTACCCAATGCTAAAACCCGATTTCAATCGGACTATGTCCCTTATAAAACAATTACTATTCGCCGTGTTGGCGGAGATTTAAAAATACAAGACGCGATCTGGTCGATAGAGCCGCAAGATAATGGTTTAACGCGCGTGAGTTACCGCGCGACAATTTTATTAAAATTTCCTGTCCCCGGGGCCTTGATTAAAAATGCGACGCGAAAAGATACGCCGCAAATCATGCGCAATTTAAGACGCGTCGCGCAAGCTGATGCTCAAAAGCAATTTCACCTTGTTAAGGCGCCATCAGGTTCCATTGACGAAATGCCGTAATGGCAGCGCGGCGCATATCCGTAATTATACCGGCTTTGATGGCAAGCCCGTCTCTTGTAGCTTTGACCGAACAATTACGCCGCGCCGATATTTTTGAAGTCCTTATTGTCAGTCCTCGTAAACCCTTAAATCTGCTAACGAATAAGATGAAATGCCTTGCAGCGAAAGCGGGCAGGGGCCCTCAAATTCAAGCTGGTCTTGAAGCCGCCCAAGGTGACATCATTTGGATATTGCATAGCGATAGCCAAATTCCCAACGGTGCAGTACCAAGCTTACGCGCTATTCTAAAACGTCCAAAGGTTAGCTTTGGCTGCTTTCATTTGGGGTTTGATAAATCAGAATTTTGGCTGCATTTATTTGCCGGGATGAGCCGTTTTGAAAGCGCTGTCTCGACCTTTGGGGATCAGGGCTTTTTCTTTAACCGAGATTTAGTATCTCAACTTCCCGACCTTGAGGATTATCCCTTGATGGAAGATGTTGTTATGCGGCGGGAGCTTTTGCGGCATGGCGGCGCTATTAAATCACCCTTGGTTATCAAGACAAGCTCTGCCCGGTTTGATCGTCTGGGCCCGCTGCGTACACAGGCAGAAAACGCGGGGTTTCTCTTGAAATTCTGGTGCGGCGTATCTCCGAGAAAACTCTATGAGCAATATTATGGCAAGCCCGCAAATATTGCGACATCAACCCGTTCTTTACCACCTCTACCATCGTCCGTGAAAAACCCCGCGCTTCAGTAATGCTTTCCATTTTTTGAGAATTTATCATGAGAACAATTATGAAAAATATCCGTCGCCAACCCATGGTCCTTATTGCGGGCGTGATAATAGGAGTTGCATGTGTGAGTATTTATATAACCTATACTGCAAATGAGATGTCAGTTTTACTTATTCTGCAGTCGCTTTCCATGCTGGGGTTTGGCCTATATTTACTGAAAACAGGCGTGAACAAAGGGTGCAAGAACGAACCTGAAGTAAAATAACTTCAAAAAAATAGCCTCAAAGACGAAGTCCTTGAGGCGTTTAGAGGGGCGTGATTTATCTCATTCGATAAACAATATTAAAAGCCTTCGTAACGAACCTGAACTTTGCCTGTCGACTGACCGCCGCCTGTTGCGAAACTGCCGCCCATGGCCCAGTTTTTATTGCCGCGAATAGCAATGGTTGCGCCGACGCCCGTATCGCCGCCGTAAAACCCGACGCCGCCCGCGGCCGACCACTTCGCATTCGGGGAGAGGTACATATCGGGCAGGGAGGCGACGGCTGCCAGTCCTTGATTTAGGTCGCCTATAGCTGCTTCGTTCGAGAGGCCGAGCGCAAAGTTGCGATCAATTAATCCGCGGTTTTCACCAATTGCACTTCCGTTCAGAGCAATGGCTTGGCTATTATTGGTGATGGCCGCGCCATTACTTGCGATGGCCGTCGCATTGGTCGAGATCCCTGCCGTATTCGTGTCAATGCTTTCTTCCGCTGTTGTGACCCGGGTTGTGACCGATGTAATGTCAGCTGTGTTGGTCGCAATGTCTGCTGTGTTCGTCGCAATATTGTTTACGTTACTCGCGATTTGTGCGGTGTTAGTTCCGATATTGTTGACGTTGGTCGCGATTTGTGCGGTGTTAGTTCCGATATTGTTAGAATTGG
>CAYYMI010000007.1:8160-59985 GCA_964472905.1 uncultured Hellea sp.
AGTCGCGATCTGTGCGGTGTTGGTTCCGATGTTGTTGACGTTGGTCGCGATCTGTGCGGTGTTGGTTCCGATGTTGTTGACGTTGGTCGCGATTTGTGCGGTGTTAGTTCCGATATTGTTAGAATTGGTTGCTACACCTGCGGTGTTAGTTCTGATGTCGTTGGTATTAGTCGCGATCTGTGCGGTGTTGGTTCCGATGTTGTTGACGTTGGTCGCGATCTGTACGGTGTTGGTTCCGATGTTGTTGACGTTGGTCGCGATTTGTGCGGTGTTGGTTCCGATGTTGTTAACATTGGTTGCGATTTGGGCCGTGTTAGTTCCGATGTTTGTAACGTTAGTCGCGATTTGTGCGGTGTTAGTCCCGATATTGTTAGCATTGGTTGCCACACCTGCCGTGTTTGCAGTAATTGCAGCTGTGTTATTGGCTGTGGTCGTTGTAATATTATTGATAGCGGTTGTATTGCTCGTAATGTTTGCCGAGTTCCCAGCTATCGCTGCTATATTTGCGCCAATTGCCGTCGTGTTCCCGGTGATAGCCGTTGTATTATTACCAATCGCTGTTGTGTTTCCGGCGATGGAGCTTTGTAACGAATCCGTCACTTGGAACAGTTGATGTCCATTTATGGCATCTGATGAGCCTGCAACAACTCGTCCGTCAGCGAGGCCCGTCGTTATGCGATTGCCGAGATTGGCTTCCCCGCCCGTCGCATTTGTACCTTCGGTTAAAGTCACAGATCCAATGGTTGCGCCTGTATAGGCGGCCTGAGCTGCCCCTACGCTCAAGGTCGCCGCCGAGCCAGCGCCCAAGACAACAGCATTATCAACGACAGAGCTGGCTCCGGCGCCAATGACGACATTATCATTACCTGTCACGCTTGCGCCAGACGCCGCGTTTCCGCCGCCTGCAAAATTGCCAGTCCCTTCAACCGTAGCGTTATGACCAGAGATGGTATTAAAGCCTGATATGGGCCCGTTGACGGTATTACCTGTCCCGGTAACGGTAACGTTAGATCCGGCGACACCAGAGCTGTTAATGGCATTATTAAACCCATGAGCAACAATGCCTGACTGTACATCACCCATTGTTCCGCCACCTATGATATTTGATGCTCCTCCGATTGTATTACTTTGAGTAAAATTACCAATAATATTGTTATTGCCACTCACTGAATTGCTTAAGGCATTGGTTCCAACATTATTCCCAAACCCCGTTATTTCGTTGGTCGTGGAATAATCCCCCAAGGTATTCAAAGCGCCGTCAACTTGGTTGCCGAAATTATTGAGGCCTAAATTATTAGAGAAACCGCTGACGGAATTATCAAAGCTTACATCGCCAAGCATATGGTTACGTCCTGTAAACCCATTATATCCTGTGTAGTTACCTAATGTAATTCCATTCCCACTTACTGAATTACTGTTACTACCATTGCCTAAACTATTAAACCGACCATCAACAGCGTTGCTAGAGTTCCCGTCCCCCAACATATTGCTTTGGCCGCTCACAGCATTATATCCACTATAATTACCTATGGTATTTGATCCACCGCTAATTAAATTACTGGCATTAGCATTTCCTAAATTATTTGAGTTGCCACTTACGCTATTGTTGTTGTTATTGTTCCCTAAGGTATTTATGTTACCACTCACCGTGTTTTGACTACTGTTATCGCCAACATCATTGATAAAGCCGCTCACATGATTGTTGTTTGAAGATACACCAATGTCGTTGGATCGTCCGCTAACGCTATTATAATCAGCATCATTATCAATATGATTTCGTTGACCGCTTATGATATTTCCCGTGGTATTATCCCCAAGCAGGTTATAGTCCCCGCCCACAATATTATTTGAACTATTAAACCCTGATATATGACGGGTTCCAGAGACTGCGTTTGAAAAATTATTGGCCCCTAATGTATTAAATGATCCGCCGACAATATTGTAGCTACTATTATTACCTAACACATTGGTATCCCCGCCAACAATGTTTTGCTGATTGAAAGTTCCAAAACTGTGGGAATTACCACTCACATTATTTGAGGTATTATTATCGCCAAGGTTATGGCCGATTCCGCTAATCGCATTACCGATACTAAATGTTCCCAATGTATGATCATTACCAGTGACTAAATTGTCGGTAGAATCATCATCTAAGATATGGTTGCGGCCGCTGACATTGTTGTAACTACTTCTAATATCAAGACGGTTATTTCGACCGCTCACAGTGTTAAATTCATTGCTGATGACGAGGGTGTTGTCCTCTCCGCTTACACTATTCCCTAAACTAAATGTGCCTAAATTTTGTCCTCTCCCACTAACGATATTATTGTCACTACTATAACTTAGGGTATTGCCTGTTCCTCCGACGATATTGGCCTGGCCATTAGATCTAATCCGCTAACATTATTGTAGTCAGCATTTCGGCCTAAAGACACGCTACCGCCTGATATATTGTTATGACTACTATTCTCGTCGATACAGTGATAGCGCCCGCTAACATCATTGTTTCGTCGTCCTATTGTAGGAGCAGCGACAATTGTCGCACTTGTACAAAAGGAGAGTGGATTAGGCGTTGCGTCATAGGCATCGACATCATTATTGCTACTTTGCGCGTAAACGGGCGTTGACAAGCTCAGCGTGACAACTACTGTCGAGGCGAGCATTAATAGTTTTTGCCGCAGGCTTAGAATTTTTCGTTCGGGCTTATTTATACAAGGGTTTACAAATAAAACTGTAGGCGTAGATGTCATGATGTCCTCCAATGAATAGCCATGGGAAAGCATCATATGCATCCAATCTCCCCCAAGAGGGGTTAATCAAACATTAATAAGCTATATACGTCAACGATAAGTTGCCGTGGAACTGCATTCAATTTATAGACTATGAAGACGGATAAAACTTATCGAAAAACCACGCGAAGTTTTTTCGTAGGCCCTCTTCGACGCGCGGGGGGATATCGTGACGTTTAGGGGCGCTTATCGAGGTGCGGGTTTCATGACGAAATTTGAAACGGTAATAGCTATCGCTTTCATGGGGCCGTGTCGTGAGCGCATTTGGGTCAATCTCAAATTTATTAAGCCCAAGCCAATCAAACATTTCCGTCACGGCCTCTTTCGGGTTTTGTGTCAGATATTCAAAGGGAACATATTGAATACGCTTATGGATGTCAGGGTTTTGAATATCCTGAATGTCGCGAATAAAGCCTAATGGCCCGCCCACAACGCCGCCGCTGTCGAAAAGGCGGTCTGCGCGCGCCATTGCGCCGTGCGCGTCCGTACCATCTGCAAAATTAAGGAAGCGTGTCTTGGCATGCTGGGCTTCGATAGATCCATAAATCTGGGTCAAGTCGCGTACACAAACGAGGATACGCCAATCGTCATGCAAGTCGTTGAGCATTTCCGCCATACGGAGCCAGCCGCGGTTTTTATCGACGACATTGGGTTTATCTGTTTCCGTAAACCAGCCTGCAATGACGCTTTTAAGGACATTTTCGATACGCCCATAAGCCAGATCAAAATCGACATCGAGCTGGGCCAGTGAAAAATCATTAGTGCTAAAGGATGAGCGGATATTTTCCAGCACACTGACCAGAGGTGATGAATGTCCGGTCGAATAGACATCTGGATGTTGGGCTAAGAGTTGGCAGAGTAGTGTCGAGCCGGAGCGCGGCAGTCCTGAAACACAAATTAAATGCACGCTTAATCCTTCAAAGATAAAATACGACGCTACAGAGCTGCCTTAGTTTTGACAAGAATAAGCTGAAGTTTAAATTTTAGCACGCCCAATTGCTAACGCTATTTAACGCTATCTTAACCGTGTTTTAACCCGCGCGTGTCAGTTTAAGGCAATATTCATGCAGAGCAAACGACATGACCCGTGATCACCTAGATTTAAAACGCGACCTTAAGAAAACAAATAATGCCCTCGCGCTCCTTAATAGAGAGCTTGCCGGGCAGATGGTTTTACTTGCTTCCCAGACAGGGGATACGGCACCGCTCATCCAAGCTGTAGCCGCACTTCGGTCTGCTGAAAAGTTATATTCTATTGAGAACACGCCGCGCGAAAACGCGGAAGTGCAACAAGCTTTGGCTGATACGCTCTTAACATTAGGCCGCGCTAATCATGATAATGAGGCGCTTGAACATGCCATCGAAGCTTATCGGGGAGCGATTACACTTGCGTCACTTTTGGGCGATGATGTTATGCGCCGTGATTTGAAAAAGAATTACGCAATCGCCCGCTCGCTGCTAGGGGATCAGGCCAAAACACAAAGCCTGTTTAAAGTCGCTTAAACGGCTCTTTGCTCGCACAACGCGTGCGCGTTCCTGTGCAATCATAACTTACTCAATACTCGTTTTTAGGGTTAATATCCGGTTGCCAGGGTATGGGCTCATAATAGAGGACAATATGGACTATCATTGTGTCTTATAATCTGAAATTCAACATCTATAAAATGATGTGTTGAGGCGCATAAAGGCCCGCGGATAGGAAGGGCTGACGAATGAGCGCCAGACGCATAAAAACAACGACGCGTGCAGATATTTCAAGCCGTGTTAGCCGCAAAGTAAAAATATCAAAATCTGAATCCGACCATCTTGTTGAGTCTATCATAAACACAATCGGTGAAAGACTGGCCTCCGGTGAAAACGTCAAACTCTCGGGCTTTGGTAATTTTGTGATACAACATCAAAAACCTCGCATTGGGCGTAATCCTAAAACCGGTAAAGAAGTTATGATCAAACCGCGCCGTGCTGTGGTGTTTAAGCCATCTCCCAAAATATATAACCGAGTCGACGCGGCTCATAAAGCGCGAGTTTCCGAGAAAGAGACCCGGCAAAAAAATTACACACCGCAACGCGCTTGGAGAGCTTATGCCTGACACTCATAAGGATATTTCAATAACGCGGACGCGAAAAGAAGATCTACTAAATCTATTATCGGACCGGCTTAACTGTCCGGTTGAGAGTTTAAATTTCATTTTCGGTAAAACCCTCGACCCCGATTTAGTTAAGTATAATCTGATTATACCAGATCAGCGACAAATCCTTCAAAGAATAAACCCCTCCTATGAATAGCCTTGGGGGTAAAATACACTGACGTTAATCCACAAGTCAGTGCGCAGCCCGGTGTCTTTGGGATTACCGGGCTGTTTTTTATATTAAACTATGATATCAGTGCAGAGCTACATTATTATTTTAGGGGCAAAATGATGTACGGGGCCATTAGAAACAGCTTATGAAAGCTGACAATTTATATACACGGTCTGTCGCGCTAGCAGGTCTACCTGAATTTATCGAGCAGTTGGGCGGAGCGCCTGACGATCTATTTGAACGATCTGGCCTAAATATTTCCCATGCTTCCAGCACAGATCATTTCGTGTCGTGGAGCAATATATGTACCTTGTTAGAGTTAGCCGCTACGGAACTGAATGAACCTAGCTTTGGTATAAAATGGGCGTATCATGTGCCCAAGGATTTTTTAAACTCTGGCCCAATGTTGTTTTTAGCCACCACGGTTAAGACGATGCACGAATTTATCGATTTGGCTTTTGACTATCAAAAAATTCACACTAATGGGGTCTCTTATCATTATGAAATAGATAAAGAGGCGGGCCTCATAGATGGTTACATCAATGTACATCCGGCAACGCCGCCTTGCCGTCAATATATTGAGCACATTGTAGCGGCATGCGTTATTTTAGAAGAGCATTATTCCAATACAGCTGTGTATCATAAAATTTATTTCCAACATGGTGAGCCCGCAGACCTCTCGTGGCACACAAAAACATTTAAATGTCCCGTGGAATTTAACGCCAAGGCATCAGGCGGAGTTATGGAGTCATCATTTCTAGATTATAAAATTGGCGGTCAGCTGAAAATTCTTCAACCTTTATTAAAATTTCATCTGGCGCGGCAAATCAAGAAAAACCCCACCTATCACAAATCAATCAAGCAAATGGTTGAGGAACTTCTCCCGACGATTATGGGCGTCGGCAATATTAGCTTTGACCGCATGGCTTATGTCATGGAAATGAATCCCAAAAAGTTACAACGCCTTTTAAAGCAAGAGGGCACAAGCTATTCGCAAATACTCGACACTGTCAGGCAGTCTATGACACGGCGGTTTTTGGCGGAATCAGATGCCTCCATATCCCGTATTGCCTCTTTACTGGATTACGCCTCGAGTGAAGCTTTTAATGCGGTGTGCCAGCGCTGGACGGGCATGTCTCCAAGAGCTTATCGGAAGCATTTACGAAAGCCCGTATAAGACTATAGCTCAGAGAGACCCATTATAAAATCTGCGCAGGGGGCATCAAGTCACTTATTGGCTACGCGCGATGAGCCCTCATTAGCCATCATGAGCCCTTGCCCTTAAACCCAAGCACTTTCATAATCTGACCATGATTGGCAGGATCAATAAGCGCGGCTTAATACCGGATGAAATATGATATTGAGGGCAACGGGCCGAGCGCGCTTAGCCTTATTAAATCGGATCCGGAAGAGCGGCTCAAAGATGCTCGCATACATTTTATTAACGCGTCGAATGATTATCAGCTTGGCCTGACCTCAGCCCGTGACCAAGCGGCGGAAACGGTTCGTATTATTGATATTAACGCCCCCATTGTTATGGATCCGAGCTTTGCCCGCTATGCCGCAGATCAAATATTAACACGCACTTTGCAAAGTGACCGTACTATTGCCTTTACACTTGCTGGACATCGGCTCGATGTCGAGGTGGGGGATACCATCACTTTGCCCAACATGGATGGGGTTTTGCAGGTGCAGTCTTTGGAGGGTCTTACCACTCAGCGCGTCTCTGCCGAAATTATATCGAGTAGTCAGTCTTTGCCTCTCATAGGCGCTAGCCCGCAATTACGACAAGAGCCGCAATGGGCGACAAAACCTGTCATTTTTGCTTTGGATTTGCCGGGACCCTATGAGGGTCTGTTGGTGGGGGCGGCGCAATCACCTTTTTTGCCGACGACCATAAAAGGGCCTGAAAGTGATGTAGATGTGACCTTGCCCGTTTATATGGGCGCTTTGCTGACGGATATGAAAACGGGCCCCGTTGGGCGATGGGATTATGGCACAGTCATTGATATCTTTTTGCCCAGTGCGAACCTATCTTTTCTTGCGCAAGATGATATTTTTTCACGGCGAAATGTCTTTGCGGTTGAAACACCTAAGGGATGGGAAGTTTTTAAAGCCGCTAATGCGCAGTTGGTCTCGCCTAATATTTATCGCCTTTCGAAACTCTTACGCGGACTTGATGGAAGCTCTGTAGGCATGATGGATATGATTCTAGCAGGCGCGCGAATGACTTTACTAGATATAGGATGGACGGCTCTACCCGTGCCAGAGAGCTATATCGGCGAAAGAATAAATTTAACAGGGCAAGCGGCGGGGCGAAAAGGTGAAGGTTTAGAGATCGAGTATAGAGCTAATTATTTACGGCCCCTTCCGCCTGTCCATATAAAAATAAACTACATTGGTACAGACGTTATTATTTCTTGGATACGTCAAAGCCGAATAGGCGGCGAAAACTGGTCAGGAGTGGATATCCCGTTGAGTGAAGATAGTGAAATTTATCGCGTGCAATTTTTACTAAATCATCATCTTGTTTCAGAATATGAGACCATGCAGACTCATATAACACGGCCTGAGTCTGACCTTAGCGGGATTAGCCAAATTGCTATCGCGCAAGGGAGCCGATCATTTGGATGGGGCGCCAGCGCGATAATCGAGCTTTAATCCCTTGCCCGAAACAATTTCGCACCTAAATATACCCTATGGCGAAGGATCCTTATAAATTGTTGGGCGTAACCCGGTCGGCCTCAGAGGCGGAGATTCGTAAAGCCTATCGAGGTCTTGCAAAAAAATATCATCCTGATGTGAATAAAGATAACCCAAAAGCCGCGGAACGCTTCAAAGAAATTTCAGCGGCTTACACATTACTGTCTGATAAAAATATGAAGGCTCGTTATGATAGCGGGCAGGTTGATGGTTCTGGTCAACAAAAAAACCCTTTTGCAGGCGGATTTGGCGGACAAAACCCCTTTGGTGGCATGGGCGGTGGCCGCCGAGGACAAATGGGCGGGCAAGAGGACATGGCTGAGCTCTTCTCATCTCTCTTTGGGATGAATATGGGCGGGATGCGCGGCGGTATGAATCAACGCCGAGCCGCGCCTAAAAAAGGCGCTGATATTCGCTATAAAGTGACCTTGCCCTTTATTGAGGCTCTAAAAGGCGGACAGAAAAAACTTAAAAATGGCCTGACCGTAAAAATTCCTGAAGGCGTAGGTGATGGGCAAGTTGTCCGAATTGCCGGAAAGGGCAAGCCTGGAACGGGTGGCGGCCAAAATGGAGACGCCAAAGTTGAGATCACCGTCAAACCCCATAGTCATTATCAACGCGAAGGAACTCGGCTGCGTCTGACCCTGCCAGTTTCCTTAAAAGAGGCGGTTCTTGGCGCGAAAATTGCGATTCCCCTACCCAATGGTGATGTAAGCCTTAAAATTCCGGCGGGAAGTAATACGGGAACTAAAATGCGCCTTAAAGGAAAAGGTATTAAAGGAGGCGATCTGGTCGTTATACTTCAAGTCGTTTTGGATGACTTAGATGCTAAGTCATTGGAAAGATGGGCAAAAAAATCAAAAACATCAATGAATTTTGACCCGCGTAAGGTGCTAAAGCCATGAAATTATTTATAAAATTAAGTGAAAAATAAATGAAATATATACGCAATATTCAGATTAGGTTCAGGGGCTAAAGAGTAGAACGGGGCCATGATGACAAAACGCAGACATATCATAACTGCTTTTACAGCAGCTTTACTGTTGGGCGCGACAGCTATGCCTGCGACTGCGAAGCCTGGAAAATGGAAGGCGCACCCTAATCAAAATAGAGCGCACCCCGTGCATAAAAACTATGTTTTACCAGCGCAACCCATCAATATCCGAGCTTATACTGTTCGACAGGGCTATCCGTTAATAGCTCAGAATAGTATCTCTGCGGCTGAAGCTAAATCTATTGCGCGGCGGCGTGTCAAAGGCGGAGAGGTTGTTGATATTGCCCGTAATGGGAATACTTACCGCGTTCGCGTTATTGCAAGAGACGGTCGCGTTGTGGATGTTTTCATTGACGCGAACACTGGACGTGTCAAAAGATAAGTCTCTAGGAATCGTTCTTCAATTCTATATTTCGTGAGGCCTATATGCGTATTCTAGTCGTCGAAGACGATCCTGACCTTTCCCGCCAGCTTAAAGATGCTCTGACAGATGTGGGCTATGCTGTGGATATTGCTGGTGATGGTGAAGAAGGTCATCACTTAGGCGATACGGAACCTTATGATGCTGTTATTCTTGATTTGGGTCTTCCGATTATTGATGGTGTGAGTGTCCTGCAAAAATGGCGTTCTGATGGGAAAAGTTTTCCAGTCCTTATTTTAACGGCACGAGATCAGTGGAGTGAAAAAGTCGCTGGTTTTGACGCCGGAGCCGATGATTACCTGACGAAGCCTTTCCATACGGAAGAATTAATGGCGAGGTTACGGGCTCTATTGCGCCGTGCTGCCGGTCATACGACGGACACCATAGACATCGGAGATCTTTCAGTAGACAATCGATCCGCTCGTGCATTTGTTGATGGCATGGCTGTAAAATTGACATCTCATGAGTTTCGCTTGTTAAGTTATATGGCGACCCACCGAGGACGCGTGATTTCGCGAACAGAGCTGGTTGAACATATTTATGATCAGGACTTTGACCGTGATTCAAACACGATCGAGGTTTTTGTTGGACGCCTAAGACGTAAAATTGGAACGGATAGAATTGAAACTGTCCGCGGCCTTGGCTACCGTTTGATGGACCCTGATGAGGCGAAAGCTGGTTAATCCATGACTGAGACGGGGGCCCAAATTCCTACCGTTTCTTTGCCCGAAGCGTCTTCTGGCAATCGATCCTTGGTTATGCGCCTTGTACGGGGCGCGGTCTTATGGGCCTTACCGCTTTTACTGTTAACGGCTTTGACCCTGACATGGCTCTATCGCAATACAACGTACCGTAGTTTCGATGACCCATTAGTCAGCGCGGTTACGTCACTTATCGCCTCTGCTGAAGTGGCTGACGGTACGTTGAGTCTAAGCCGAAAACCGCTTGATCCTCGTTATCAAAGAGCGCTTTCCGGACGATATTGGATGATTGGGTTCTTACAAGATGATGGCGTTATAGAACCGATCTCAAGTTCTAGATCTTTTTATGGCGAAAGCCTTAAAATGCCTAAATCAGACGTATTACGATTACAAAGCCACCAAGGTGAAGAAATTCGTTTGTCTGCTGCGGGACCCGATAATGATGAAACTTTAAGGCTTGTGGCGCGTCAGGTGGTTTTACCTAATATGGAAGCGCCTGTTATTGTTTTGGCCGCTGCTGATAGTCGTCCCGCCCGCCAAAGTGTTTTCCGCTTTGCCCTGATTGCCTCGGGTCTAATGCTCTTGATTTCGCTGGGCTTGATTACAGCCGTTGTAACCCAAGTTCGAAGCGGCTTGAAACCTCTCTTTGATTTACGGGAGAAAGTTGCGGATGTTCGCGAAGGCAGGGCAGGGCAGGTTGATGGAAACTATCCCTCAGAAATTCAACCTCTGGCGACTGAGCTTAACTCTCTTATTGCGCACAATAAAGATGTCGTTGAACGTGCTCGTACTCATGTTGGTAATCTTGCTCATGCGCTTAAAACCCCTTTGGCCGTCCTTCAAAATGAGGCACAATCTTCGAAGTCTAAATTTTCTGATGTTGTAGGGCGTCAAACTGAAACGATGAAAAATCAGGTTGATCACCATTTGCGGCGTGCCCGCGCGGCGGCGAGGGGCCAAGCGATTGGGGTATCCACGCCAGTGAATGAAACCTTAGAAGGCTTAGCTCGAACGTTAGAGCGAATTTATCGGGATAAGAATATTGATTTTGATGTAGACTTAGAACCTAATCTCATTTTTCGGGGTGAGAAACGTGACCTAGATGAAATGGCTGGTAATCTTATGGACAATGCTTGCAAATGGACAAAATCGGCCATTCGTGTGGAAGCTAAACTGCAACAGGATGATGGCAATTTCGTTATTATGGTGTCTGACGATGGTCCGGGAATGCTAGAAGATCAATATAAAGAGGCTGTTAAGCGCGGGGCTAGATTAGATGAGGCGACACCCGGAAGCGGTCTTGGTTTGGCCATCGTTGACGATCTTGCGCGGGCTTATAATGGGGGCTTAAATCTGGGGAAATCTGATCTAGGTGGGTTAAAGTCAACTTTAATACTTCCAAGACGTTTATAGGATCATCAGTGAAGCTTCCCATTCATCTTGAAAGTCGTGACCAATTAGGGGCACGGATAGTCTCACCCTCTGCAGGTCGAAATAAGGAAGCCATTGGGGCTTTATTGGCAGATCATCTTCCAAAATCAGCTAAAGTTTTCGAAGTTGCATCAGGGTCTGGTGAGCATGGATTACACATTTGCCAAGTCAGACCTGACATTACATGGCAACCATCTGATCCGGATGAATCCTCTCGAGAGTCGCAAAATGATTGGGCCAAAGATAGGCCAGGTCAAATTTTAGCCTCATTGCCTATAAATACAATGGATATGCAATGGTGGAAAAATTTATCAGATTTTGACAGTATTTTTTGCGCCAATATGATTCATATAGCGCCTTGGGCTGCCGCTTGTGGCCTCGCTGAAGGGGCAAAACATGTTCTCAAAGAAGGAGGAGCTGTTTTCCTATATGGTCCTTTTTTAGAAGGCGGAGAAACTGCACAATCAAATCTTGAATTTGATCGCAATCTTTCGAAGAGAAACCCTGAGTGGGGGGTCAGAAAGTTAAGCGCCGTTAAGCATATCTTTAGTGAACAGGGGTTTAATCTAAGCGCCCGATTTGTGATGCCGAAAGAAAATAGATTACTTATTTTCACAAATTCTTAGTCTAGGGCTCAATCATGACAATCTTGTCATGAATTGGACATAATTAGGATATGTGCAGCTTGTCACAACTGCATTTGAGCTTGGAGTGATTTGTGTCTTCAAAATTTAAAATAATCTGCCCAGCGGCGCCATTGTTGGCCCCTGCTTTTCTATTTGGCGGTGTGTTACAGGCTTCTGCGCAAGATACTATACCCGCCATAAACGATCTTTCACCTGCCCAGGCTACGCAATCCGTTGATACTTTTGTGCCGCTTCGCGAACAATCCTCATCGGCTTTGCCGCCACAAGCTGAACCGTCAGTGCCATTAACAGCGCCGCCTCTACCACTTAGTTTAACCGCGCCTGCCACAGATTCTATCGCTTTCCCTGCACCGGCACCACAGCCATCCTTTGCGCAAAATAGCTATAATGCGCCCATTACATCTTTACCGTCCATTGCAGACTTGGTTGATATGGTTAGCCCGTCTGTCGTTAATATCGTTGTCACTACAGAGGATGGGGAAACGACATCTGAAGGCCAAGGATCAGGTTTTATCATATCTAGCAATAAAGAAGTTGTTACGAATTATCATGTGATTGATGGCGGTACGAATATTGAAATTGAATTCAATGATGGCCAAACCTTTCCTGCAAGTATCATTGGGACGGATGAAGAAACTGACCTTGCCCTTTTAAAGATAGAAAGCCCTAAATCCTTTCCGCACGTTAATTTCCATCAAGGTACAAAAACCCGCATTGGAGATTGGGTCGTCGCAATTGGTAACCCGTTTGGTATTGGGCAATCGACAAGCCTAGGTGTTATTTCTGCGATCGGACGCTCACGCGTCGATAGCGGCTCTTATGTTGATTACATTCAAACCGACGCAACGATTAACCGAGGAAATTCGGGTGGACCTCTCTTTAATTTAAAAGGTGATGTGGTTGGCGTGAACTCGGCTATTTATTCTCCCACAGGCGCTAGCGTTGGTATTGCTTTTGTTATTCCTCATGGGACGGCGGAAGATGTTATCAGTTCAATTCGGCAAGATGGTAAAGTTCGCCGGGGATATCTTGGGGCAGGATTACGCACAGCCACATTTGAATTAGATAATGGAAATGGAGTTTATAAATCCGGAGCGACGATTACGAGCGTGGTTGCTGGAAGTCCTGCTGAAAAATATGGTCTACAGGTTGATGATATTATTTTAAGAATTAACGATAAGGCCGTTCGAAATTCAGTTGAGGCCACGCGAGCAATTGGTGGTATGCGCCCTGGCGATGTTGCGAAAATGATTTATGAGCGGGAAGAAAAGACTTACTCATTAAATGTATCGATTGGCGAGCGTCCTGAAAAAACTGAAATTCAGCGTGCATCTGCAATCGCACAGGGACTTCCTCCGCCCCCGCCTAAAGAACCGGCGCATGGTAAAGTCAATATTGATACAGGGCTTCAAGTTCTTGATCTGAGTTCAGAATTTAGATCGGCCATTGGCATGCGTGCAGATCAGGTTGGTATTTATGTTGAATCGGTTACGCCCGGCAGCGGTGCTGAACAAGGTGGATTTAAAACTGGTATGGTACTTTTGGATGCCGATGCACAGCCTTTAGCTGAGGTCGACTCACTGAGAACAATTGTGCTCAATGCCCGGATCGCGAAACAAGATGGAATTATTATGAATGTGCGTCTGAAAGATGGGCGAGAAACATTTATGGTGCTGCCGTTATAACTATAAAACTGCATAAATATAAAAACTGGGATGGGGATCCACTTCTAGGAGAAATATATGAGAATATTAGTTGTTGAAGATGATGAAGTTGCGGCAGAATATGTTCGCAAAGGGCTAATGGAAGCGGGTCACGTCGTTGACCTTGCGCCTGATGGTGATCTGGGTTTAGAAATGGCGCGTGCTGCTGATTATGACGCTCTCATCCTTGACCGGATGCTACCGAAACGCGACGGCCTTGAGGTGCTTGGAGAGCTAAGAGAAGATGGTGATGCGACGCCCGTTTTGATATTATCAGCCCTTGGCGAAGTTGATCAAAAAGTAGAAGGTCTACGCGCTGGTGGCGATGATTATTTGGCAAAACCTTATTCTTTTACGGAATTATTGGCCCGCGTTGAAGCTATCGGGCGGCGAACTGACCCTTCTGCTGCTGTAACCAAATTAAAAGTTGGTGGTCTTGAAATGGATCTGCTCGCGAGAACTGTAAGGCGAGATGGCCAAAAGGTTCTTTTGCAGCCTAGAGAGTTCAGATTACTTGAGTGCCTGATGCGAAATGCTGGACGCGTTGTGACACGAACAATGCTTTTGGAAAAAGTTTGGGATTATCATTTTGACCCCCAAACAAATGTGATCGATGTTCATATATCTCGCCTGCGCGGGAAGATTGACAAAGACTTTGAAGAACCTCTTTTGCACACAGTCCGTGGTGCAGGTTACCGCTTGCAGGTTTAGGTCTGAATTCGTAAGCCTCATATAATGTTAGAGGCTATCCGAAAACTATATAAGAATACGCTCTTCAGATTATCTCTGTTGGGCGCATTTTTATTTGTTGCCTCATTATTCGTCGCGATGGGGTATGTTTATTACGCGACAATTGAATCAGAATTACGCCGTGTCGACCGTGCTTTGGAAACTGAATTTACGGAGTTCCAAAATATATTTGATGAAAAAGGTATCGCCGCGGTAGACCGTGAAGTTATCATTAGATCGGCTTCTTCGGAAGGATGGTATGCATTGCTGGGTGACAATATTGCGGCGGGCAATTTAGTCTTTCAGGATGTTAGCGCGGAGGGAAGTGAGCTACCCTTATTGACAGGACTTAAGCCAGATGAATTTAAGAAAATTCCATTTACCTATAGTAATCCTGAAAGCGAAGAAGAAGATTTAAAAGATAGGCGGGCTCGTGGATTGGTGGGCCCAATTCGAACCCCTAATGGCGTTGCAGCTATATTAGTCGTAGCACGAGATGTTGAAGCAACCATGCGAACGGGCGCGCGTGTTAGAACTGCTATTCTAACATCATCTGCAATAGCTTTAATTTTAGGTCTGATATCAAGTTGGTACGTATCGCGGCGCTTTACGCGGCGGGTCGAAGCTTTCAATAAATTAGCCGACGATGTTCGCGCGGGGAATTTGGGTAGGCGCGCACCCCGAACCTATTCAGAAGATGAAATGGATATGCTGGCTGAGCATTTAAACTCAATGCTTGACCATATCGATAGATTGATGAAAGCTATGCGTTATGCAGGGGACAGTGTTGCTCATGACTTACGAACGCCTTTGACCCGTCTGCGTACGCGTTTAGAAAGCGCCGCTGTGGAACTTGGTGATACGAAAGAGGCTCAAACGCTTTTCGAAGCCGCAGGTGATGCAGGAGAACTTCTTCAAACCTTTGATAGTGTTTTACGGATTGCCCGTTTGGAAGCCGGAGAACGAAGAGAGCTATTAGCCGATATAGACCCGAAACCTATTTTGGATGATTTAGCAGAACTTTATGAACCCGCTTGCGAAGATGCGGGTTTAATGTTTACGTCTAACATTATTGCTGAGGTAAGAATATTAGCGGATAGAGGGCTGTTATCTCAAGCTGTATCGAATCTGATTGAAAATGCTATTAAGTATTCACCATCGGGGGGCTCTATTCATTTAGAACTCTCGAAGAATAACTTGGGTAAAGCCGTTATATCTATTGTCGATGATGGGCCAGGAATCCCTGAGGCAGATAGGCAGCGTGTGAAAGAACGTTTTGTTAGGTTAGATAAGAGTAGAACACTCCCCGGAAGCGGTTTGGGTTTAAGTTTGGTTGAAGCCATAGCCGATTTGCATAGGGCAGAATTTATTATGAGTGATGGCAATGGTCAAACCCAGGAAAGACCTGGATTAAACGCATCACTTGTCTTTCCGCGGCGGCGGCATATCAAAATGTAAATAAAGTTGAGATAGAAAACTGTTAAGCTGCGGGGTCAATATATTGAGCAGGCATTTCAGTATTTTGAGGAACCCCGGGATTGTGAGGTATGAAATCTGTGGGGGGAGGCGTTGTTAAGTTTTCAACTTCTCCAGCCGTCAAAACATCTGCAATATCTTTGGCGAGGCGGGAAATTTCATTTCCAACTTCCGTATTGCTTTGTACAGGTTTTGCCGCAGGCGGTTTATTAGGTAAGGTAAAGATAACTGTCGTACCTTGCCCAACAACAGATTGAATTTTGAAATTTCCGCCATGAAGTTCAACAAGGGATTTAGATAGGGCAAGACCAAGTCCAGTGCCTTCATGTTTACGTGAATGCTGACTGTCAATTTGCTCAAAGGGCTGCGCCAAGCGCTCAATATCTTCCTCTGATATACCAATGCCTGTATCGGAAACGCGTATAATTAGACCAGCAGACTTTGCTTCTACGGCGATCGTGACAACCCCGCCTTCAGGCGTAAACTTAATCGCATTTGTGGCGAGGTTGAGTAAGATTTGTTTAACTGCACGCGGGTCAGCTTCTATCTCAGGCATGATTTGATCTTCATAAACAAGCTTAAGCCTGTTTTCATCTGCACGGCCTCTGACAATTCGAATGACTTGACTGATCATATCGCTCATTTGTAGCGCTTCTGTATTTAGTGTCATCTTACCAGCTTCAATTTTTGACATGTCAAGAATGTCATTAATGAGCGATAAAAGATGTTGTCCTGAAAAAAGGATATCGTTGACATATTCTTTATAGCGCGGGTCTCCTAATGGTCCGAACATTTCTTTTTTCATAATATCGGAAAAGCCGTTAATGGCGTTAAGAGGCGTTCTGAGTTCATGACTCATATTGGCTAAAAATTCTGACTTTGAATGATTTGCTTCTTCTGCCCTAATTTTTTCTTGTTCATAATTCTCAGCGAGTTCCACAATTCTAACTTGGGACTGTTTGAGAACAGTGATGGTTTTCTGTAAGGCATCCTGATTGACTTGCAGCTGATGTTCGCGTGTGCGGATGCCCGTGACATCTGTTCCAATACTGACGCGTCCGCCATCTGCAGTATGGGTTTCAAGATATCTGATCCAGCGGCCATCTTTAAGGTGTATTTCAGACCCCGTACTATCATCTAATTGATATATATCCTCTACGGCATTGTTGGCATGATACTCAACCGTTGCATAATCTATACCTTGTTGTAAGTTACCTTGCTCAAACCCAAAGAAATCGGCAAATTTATTGTTCCAAAGTACAAGCCTGTCGAGTTGGTCCCAAATAACAAAACTATCATTCATGGAGCTTAAAGCATCAAATAATCGGGCTTCTGCTGCTTGTAGGCGGGTCTGAGCGCCGCGCATCTCTGTGACGTCGAGAGCCATTCCAATGACGACTTTTGCCTGATCTGATCCTCGAACAGAGGGCCGTCCTCGGCAAGCCAGTGAGAGAGGTAAATGATTTGAACTTAAGTCAATTTCAAACTCCCCATTAACATGGGCGCGCCGAACGAGTGATAAAAGCCGTTCTCTATCCGACGCTGAAAACAAGCTTAAAAATTGCGGCATTGAGAGTGTTTGTTCTTTTTGTGGTAGGCCGAGTAAGCTGGCTAATGAACTGCTTATGTAAGCAGAGTTTTGGCCTAAATCGATTTCCCAAACACCTCCTCTAGAGCCATCAAGAGCTGCGCGGTAGCGTTGTTGAGAAACTTCTTCTGATGATTTTTGGGCTCTTAATGCAGATAGTTGCTGCAACATATTTCTAACCATCGTCCATATTAGCCAAGCTGTACCTGCAAACAAAAGTGAGAATAATAAAATATTATTCATCAGGCTTGGTGACATTTTCCGCGGTTTGGAATTTATTAGTGTTAGCGATGAATTCAGTATTCTAGCTGAGGTAAGCCACACTTTTTCACCATTGATTTTATGCGTGATGACATTGGGTTCATTTGATGAAATAATTGATTTTAAGGCATTGGGCTTTAAGTCAAAAAAATCTATAGCGCCCTCTGAACCTAATGGAGGCGGCCCATCAATAGCGCGACCACCTCCTCGAATAATTGACATATTAGGGTTCTTGGAGGTGATCAGTGTTCCAGGATTTAAAGCAATACTAAAAAAACTATTTGGTGTTTTTCGGGTTATAACGGGCGTAACTGTACCGTCCTTTGCAATAAGAGACGAAATTAAAACACCACCTTTCGGGAAGTTCCGCCGATCAATTTGTTGTAAGGTTTCTCCAGCAGAGGCGGGTATGGATGAGAGAATATTTCCAGATGGGTCTATTAAGGCGGCTGCAATGACATCTTTGCCACGGGTTACGAAATCTACAACCTGATTTGGGCTTGGATTACGAGATAAAGCTGTATCAATCCATAAAATTTGGTTGTCGAGAATCTCTGTAACTTTTTGGGCTTCCTGAACAATACTTGTCTGATGTTTTGTGATTTCCGCCGAAGTGTGCCTTACGCTATCGGTATAGAGCTTAGTGATAGCAAGAATTCCAAAAAGCGTAAAAAAGGCAACTGAACTAATTAGGATTTTTTTGACTGCCGCTGCATCCATATCTTTCGACATTTGAGCAAAGCCCTTAAAAAACCCCTTTCGGTGGGTTTTTTCTGGAATAAATTCTACGGATGCTCTTTGAGGTACGGCAGACTGCGAATTGGAGCTCCTGTGGTTTCTGGGCGAAAAGGGTGGGGACTGAGTAGGGTGAGGTTGAGTCGCGTTTTGCCCATATGGCGCATTAGCAGCACCAGTATTGTACGGTTGAGGGCCATGTTGAGATGCTTTTGTCTGCACGTGTTGATTTACAGAGCCTGTTTGCACGCATTTATCCTTCCCGAATCACTCGGTTAAACTTAAGTTGTCAACTTTCAATAGTCGAACAAAACGTAGTTAATATTGCCTTTAATTTGGTTAAAAAAAGCGCCTAAATACGCGTTTCTGTCTCAGGTTTCCCAATTGCGTATCCTTGGGCGGCATCAAAGCCTAAACGAGTAACGAATTCCTTAATATCATTGGTTTCGACGCCTTCGGCTATAAACCGCACATCAAGGGCTTCGCGGAGTGATAAAAGAGCGGTTAAAATTGCTCTATCCCGTGACGAATTATACGCGGCGGCAACAAAACCCCCATCAATTTTGAGCCAATTAGCGGGCAAGGCGCGTAAATATCTGATAGAGGCTGCCCCAGATCCGACATCATCCAAACAAACGGGGTGCCCTCTTGTTTTTAACTCTGATAAGAGGCTTTCAGCGAGAGCTAAGTCATGCATATCCCAACTTTCGGTCAGCTCTATGACAAGTTTTGTCGGCGAAGCTTCGAGCGCTGTAAGGCATGCCATAACAGAGCCTTTAAAGTTAGATTTATCCACCGATGCCCCGGATAAATTGATGGCGATCCCTGTACCATCTGGATTGTCATTTAAGACTAATATGGCCTGAGCGAGCATGGATAGGTCTAAGTCACGTATGACGCCTGAGAGCTCGGCAGGGCGTAGAACGCCCTCCACTTCTTTATCTTGGTCAAACCTCACAAGCCATTCATGATGATGCGTGTGTCCATTTTTTAGATCAACAATAGGCTGGCGAAGAACCGAATAGCGTTGTTCAGAAATATGGGTTCTAAACCCAGCTGCGGTGCGAATATCTACCATTCGAACACGTTATCATTAGGGTCTAAATATTATCCTAAAGTTTTGGTGGCGATTTCCAGTACGTTCTTTGAGGGTTTGGAGGCTATAACGTGTTGCAACTGGGTTTTAATCAATATTTGACGATCAGTATCGAGTTTGCGCCAAATTTCGTAAATCCCAAGGAGCCGCGCGGCGACGGATGGATTTCGGCTATCCATGTCAAGAACTTGGCGCGTGAAAAAATCATAACCACCTCCGCTAATATGATGAAACAGGTGAGGATTGTTCATTGCAAAGCCGCCAACTAAAGCTCGTACACGGTTGGGATTTCGGGAATCAAAGGCTGGGTGTTGTGTTAAAGCTTTAATCGATGTTACGCCGCCTGGATGTTTCCGCGCCGCCTGAACGGCGAACCATTTATCTACAACAAGTGAATTCTTTTCCCATTTTTTGTAAAAGCCGTTCATAGATTGATCAACGCGCCGTCCGCCTAGTTTTTCTAAAATGATGAGCGCCGAAAGTTCATCGGTCATATTCGTTGCTGTCGTAAATTGGGAAATGGCGAGCGGTGCAGCTTGAGGGTCCTGTCGTGAGGCTAGCAAAGATAAACATCTGTTCTTCAAGGCGCGTCGTCCTGCTGAGTCTGCATCGGGACTAAATGGCACCTCATCATTTAAATCATGATAATGGCGTAACAAGTCAGTTTTAAGCCCGTCAGCAATGGCGCGGTTGAGCCACTGACAAGCTAGATCAATCGCTATGGGGTCTGCTTGTTTCAAGCTTTGCTGAACTTCAGTTGCAGATGGAATGGTTAAGGCAAGTGCTTTGAAATTATTATCAAAGCTCAGATCATTTAGTGTTTGCTTTAAAGCGGCTATATATCCTGATAAGGCTCTTTCTGATTTTGGCGCGCGTCCCGTTTCAATAGCTTTGGCCATACGGCCTAGAAACTTTCGCGCTAGACTTTGCCCTGCTTCCCATCGGTTAAAGGCATTTGGGTCATTCGCCATTAAACGTAAAGCGTCATCAAAAGTTTGCCCGTTGTTTAAAATAACGGGGGCAGAGAAATCTTGTAAAATTGAAAGACTAAAATCTTGTTTGATATTTGCCAGATCAAGGATTTGTTTTTTGCCATTCAATATTGATAAGGTAGGTTCTCCTATCGGGCCATTATCGCCGATGGCTTGCCAGCGTATAGGCATAAATTGAGGTAATTTTTTAGGTTGCCCAGGCGTAGGTTTTGTTAATTGGCTTAACTCGATTTGGTTACCTTTTCTTTTGACGTTGAGTTCAGGCGTGCCAGCTTGCTCATACCAACGCATAAATTGTGAAAAATTTTGGCCGGATGTTTTTTCAAAGCAAGCCATAAACTGTTCGACTGTCGCTGCAGTTCCGTCGAGGCTTTCGAAATAAAAATCACAGCCTTTTCGAAATTCTTCATCGCCGATTATAGTTTTTAGCATCCGAATTAATTCGGCGCCTTTTTCATAGACTGTAGCCGTGTAAAAATTATCTATTTTCATAAATTCACTTGGCCGAACAGGGTGGGCAAGGGGGCCCGCATCTTCTGGGAATTGACGACTTCGAAGCGCGCGTACATCTTTGATGCGCTGCACGGCCGCCCCGCGCTGGCTGGCTGAAAATTCTTGATCGCGAAAAACTGTAAAGCCTTCTTTGAGACAAAGCTGAAACCAGTCGCGACAGGTGATACGGTTGCCCGTCCAATTGTGAAAATATTCATGGGCGACAACCGATTCAATGCGCTCGAAATTCATATCTGTGGCGCTAGCGCCATCGGCTAATAACAGGGCGGAATTAAATATATTAAGTCCCTTATTTTCCATGGCGCCGAAGTTAAAGTCACGGACTGCGACGATCATAAAACGATCTAAATCATATTCGCGGCCATAAGCCTCTTCATCCCACGTCATAGACCGCTTGAGAGCGTCCATGGCATATTCTGCGCGCGGCGCATCTCCTGGATCTACGTAGATTGTTAGCGGAATATCTCGGCCACTCATGGTCGTAAATTGATCTTCTAAAGTATCAAATTGACCCGCAACGAGCGCAAAAAGATAACTGGGTTTGGGGAAAGGGTCTTCCCAAATAGCGAAGTGTTGTCCATCAGAATTATTTCCGCTTTGAACCATATTTCCATTGGCTAACAAGTAAGGATATTGGGTTTCATCGGCTGTTATTTTAACAGTGAAGATGGATAAAACATCCGGACGGTCAAGGTAATATGTGATCCGACGGAAGCCCTCAGCTTCACATTGCGTACAAAACCTTCCCCCTGACACATAAAGCCCCATAAGGGTAGAGTTTGCGGCGGGGTTACATGTGTTTTCAATCTCCAGTGTGAACTCATCGGGCGTATTTTCTAAAATGAGATGTGTTTGTGTCAGGCGGTATTCACGCCGTTTAAGGGGGCGGCCATCAATTGATACAGATTTAAGAGCTATGTCTTCTCCATTGAGTTCAAGAGCGCCGCTCGCCAAACGTTTGAGGTGCATTTTACTTTTCACGGTTGTTGCATTTGGCGCGAGGTCGAAATCCAAGTAGACAGATTGAATGTCAAAATGAGGCGGGGTGTAATCGATCAGTCGCGTCACATTTGGGGCTTTAGGAGCATTTTGATCTGGGCGCATTTGGGGTCCTTTTATTGACGCCCATATGTGACGGGAAACCTATAATTTGCAAGACTGAATGTGCTATTATTACGTTGCTTAGTCACTAAACTCAGGTCATAATTTTTTAATGCGCCTGATCAGTGACACTATCTTAGAAGAAGTTTTGCAAAGGGAGCCGGCCTTCCCAGCAATTTTCCCTTCTGTTGGCCGTTTCAATCTCGGAAGCCCTTCCGCTTTTACGGGTGGTCAACCCTTTGAGCATTTTAAATTATTGAGGGAACAAGCCCCCATTTCGTGGACGCCGCTGCCCCGAAAATCCAGAGGGTTTTGGTCATTGACACGTTATGATGATGTTAAAGCTGCGGAGTTGTCCCCCGAAATTTATTCGTCTGAACATGGCTCAATCAATATGGCGCAGCCCCCCAAACATTTACGGTTCCCAAAGGAGCTTTTCCCAGCGGCCAT
Source organism: uncultured Hellea sp. (assembly GCA_964472905.1). Lineage (GTDB taxonomy): Bacteria > Pseudomonadota > Alphaproteobacteria > Caulobacterales > Maricaulaceae > Hellea. The sequence continues at coordinate 30,792 of CAYYMI010000007.1, forward strand.
TAATAATTTAATTAATCTCGATGCCCCTCGTCATATGGAACTTCGAATCCAGCAAAAAGATTTTTTCATCCCAAAATTTGTCGCAACCCTGACTGAAAATGTTAGCTCGAAAATCGATCAATTATTGGATGATGTTGAAGAGCAAGCTCAACAAAACGATGATGTTGATTTTGTGAAATATTTTACGGAACAACTACCCCTTTATACTTTGTGTGAGATGCTAGGTGTTGATGAAGAAGATCGGCCGAATATTGTACGGTGGATGCATTATCTTGAAATGGCTGCGCAAGTTGCGTCATCACCTTGGGAAACCTTCAAAAAAAATCCAACATTTATTCCGCGCTATATCAAAAACGTCAAAGAGATGTTCGCTTATGGTAAACGCGTCATGGCAGACCGCCGGGCTAGACCGCGGCAGGATTTATTGACGGCGATTGCGCAGTCCACGCTAGAGGATGAATTGCTTCCGCAAGAGTTTTTAGATGGCTCATGGCTTCTGATTATTTTTGCAGGTAATGATACAACGCGTAATTCTTTGGCAGGAACGATGCGATTGCTCACGGAGTTTCCAGATCAAAAAAACCTTGTTCGGGACGACCCCTCCCTCATTCCGCCAATGCTACAAGAATCGCTGCGTATGACTTCGCCCGTTATGCATATGCGCCGCACAACGCGGCAAGACACGGAAATTCGGGGTCAAAGGATAGGTAAAGATGAAAAAGTTATTCTTTGGTACGGCGCTGCAAACCGCGATCCTGATGTTTTTCCTGACCCAGACACATTTGATATTTTAAGAGATAATGCGGCTAAACATCTGGCCTTTGGACATGGTCAGCACAAATGTTTGGGTAGCCGTGTCGCCAATTTACAGCTTCGTCTCGCCTATGAAAAAATCCTAGACCGATTTCCGAATATGCATTGGACTGGCGAGCAAGTTATTGGGCCCAGTAATTTTGTTCACGCAATTACAAGTTTAACGGTGCGGTTGAATTAAAGCGTAGGAATTTCTATATATATAGCCATAGTTCTACTCGAATGCTTGGTGAAAATGTCTAGTTTTTAATGTGAATTAATTACTGAAACCACGCAATAATGACGTATATATTAAGAGTTGTAGATAGTAAAAATTTATTGTTATTCAATAATAATTGATTGACTTTCGCTATTACATGGTTAATTAGCGCAGTTAAGGAGACATATATGCGTTTAGCGATTTTAATATCGGCAAGCGCGATAGGCCTTTCCGGGTGTGCCAACTTAGGGGGTTTGTCGAAATTTAAGCCAGAACCCACTATTGTAGAGGTTCAAGAGCTTGCGCCGCAAAAACAAATCTGGGCTGAAACGGCTCCAGAAGATTTGCCGACCACAGACTGGGTTGGAAGTTTCGATGATAGAACACTTGCTAGCCTCGTAACCGAGGCGCTTGATGCCAATACAAATATAAAATCTTCTGCGGCGCGTCTTGATGCGGCCTTGGCCCGCGCGCGCATTTCTCGAGCAGATAAATTGCCGACTGTTGATACAAATAGCCGGATTACGCGAACTGAAACGTCACTGCCGTTCCAAACACCAACGAATCTATCTTCGGGCGTATCTGTCAATTGGGAGGCTGATCTTTGGGGCCGAATTAAAAATAGCGTTAAATCTGATGCTATAGCTGTGGAGGCCTCGCGAGCAGATTATGCAGGGGCCCGCTTATCCATAGCCGGACAAGTAGCACAAGGCTGGTTTAATCTCATTGAAGCGCGTCTGCTGAGTGAGCTATCTACGCGAGATGTGGAAACACTGGAACGCGCTTTACGATTGACGCAACGCAGATTTGAAGGTGGCGTATCAGGGTCTAGTGATGTACGCCTCGCAAGATCATCCGTGGCAAATGCGCAAGCTTTGCAGGCGAGTCGGCAGCAAAATTTATCCGCTTTAACGCGTAATCTTGAGGTTTTACTGCGCCGTTATCCGGCCGAGGAAATCCAAGCTGCGCAAGATTTACCGACGTTACCGCCTCTATCAGGCGCAGGAACGCCGGGATATGTTTTAAGAAAACGACCTGATCTTTTGGCAGCTGAAAGACGGCTTTATCAACAAGGTTTACAAGTTGATGTTGCTCGTAAAAACTTACTGCCGCGATTAACTCTAACGGGTAATGGAAATTTGAGTTCGACCAGCTTGGCTGACTTTTTTGATATTGATGCTTTGGCGGCACAATTGCTGGGTAATTTTAGCGCCCCACTTTTTCAAGGCGGCCGCATAAAAGGCAATATTGAGCAGCAAGAAGCTATTTTGCGCGAGCAGTTGGAAAGTTATGCAGGCGTGGCGCTGGGGGCTTATCTGGAAGTTGAAAACGCCCTTGATGCTGAACAAAGACTGCTTGATCGCGAAACAGCTTTGAGAACGTCTTTGGATGAAGCCCGTAAGGCAGAGGATCGACTCGAATTAAGATACACAGAAGGCCTTGCGACAATTTTACAATTATTAGATGCGCAGTCTCGCCGGATTTCGGCGGAAGGGCAGTTAATCAGCGCCCGTAAAGAGCGGCTAGCTAATCGTGTTAGAATGCATGTTGCTCTTGGGGGCGGCTTTGAAACGGATGTTGGATTTGCAACAGCTTTTGCGGCGAACGAGAATAACTCTATTGGCCTTGCGCCATAAGAACGGAAAGAAAAATGGCGAGAGATATAAAAACAATTGGCGTTCAAAAGGACCGCGGGTTTTTGAGGAAATTATTGATTATATTGCTGCCAATTTTAATTGTTCTTGGCTGTGTCATCACGGCGAATATCATTATCAAGCTCAACAAGAAACCAGAAGAAAAAAAGCGCCCCTTTAATACTCTAGCGGTGATGGCGGATTATGCCGTGGAGCAAGATGTGCAGCTAAAAGTCGTTGCGCAAGGCGAGGCCCGCCCGCGCACCGAAATAGACCTTGTGCCCGAAGTTGGCGGAAAAATTGTGTATGTGTCGCCTAATTTTTTGGAAGGCGGGATTATCCGAAAAGGCGAAACGCTTATCCGTATTGAAGATGCTGATTTTAAAGTGGCGGTTGTCAGAGCGGAATCTGGTATTGCACAGGCGCAGCAAGTTTTAATCCGCGAGCAGGCTGAAGCTGAAATCGCGCGCCGTGATTATGAAGAGTTAGGCCGCGGCGACCCAAGCGATCTGGCGCTGCGCAAACCTCAACAAGCTCAAGCTCAAGCCTCGCTGCAACTCGCGCAGGCGGAACTAGAAGCCGCGAAACTGCAATTAACGCGCACAGAGGTCAAAGCGCCCTTCACAGGACGCGTGACAAGTAAGAGTTCTGATCTTGGGCAGTTTGTATCGCCTGGCCGCACGCTTGGCCGTATTTTCTCAACAGATGTTATCGAAGTGCGTCTACCGCTTTCAGATAATGATTTATCTAGGATGGACCTGCCTATTGCTTATGTCGCAAAGGATAGAGCCTCTGCGCCCGATGTAAAGCTTAGCGCCGTTATCGCCGGTCAAATGCAATATTGGGACGCGAAGATTATGCGCACCAGCAGTACCTATGATAGGCAGACCCGGGCCTTATCCGCTATTGCAGAAGTCTTTGACCCTTACGGCAAAGGCAAGTCGCAAAACGGCGTTCCGATCGCCCCGGGATTATTTGTCGAAGCGGAAATTTCGGGCAAACTTTATGAAGACGTTATTGTTCTGCCGCGCGATGGTCTTCGCCCGGAGGATGAAATTTATATTGTTGATGACAAAGGCAAAGTTGAAATCAGGAAAGCCAATGTTTTGGACTCGGACGCTAAGCAAGCTTTTCTACTTGGCGGGGTTTCGGCCGGAGAGCTTGTTGTCTTATCCCCAATGGAGCGATCACGCGTGACCATGACGCTTAAAGTTTTAGACGTAAATGATCCGAAAAAACTTCTTGTCGACCCGCCAAAACCTGACTGGCTAAAGAAAAAGGAAGCAGCTGCTGCGAAAGGCGGAGAGCAGGCCGAGAAAAAGAAACCCCGCTGGGGCAGGAAAAAAGATGAGGCGGAAAAGCCTTTAAAAAAACGTGATGTGCCAGCAGAGGAAAAATCATCTACAGAGACACAGAGCGCCAATTTTACTAAAGAGAATGAGCAATGAAGTCTCTTATTGCGTGGTTCGTCAAGAACCCTGTCGCCGCTAACCTCATAATGGTCACCATGTTTGTGGTGGGCATATTTGGCTATAAAAATCTTGATCGCGAATTTATTCCTCAAGTCACCATTAACGGCATGACGATTTCATCAACTTGGCCCGGGGCCTCTCCGCGCGATATTGAAGAGCAAATGGTTGTGCGCATTGAAGAAGCTGTCGACGGATTGGACGGCATTGATTATATTGAAGCGAGCGCCACAGAAGGTAGCTACAGCGTCAATATCCGGACTAAACTTGGCGTCGATTATGAAAAGATGCTTGATCAGGTAAAAGCCCGCGTTGACGGCATTCAAAATTTACCTCCCGATGCATTTAGGCCGCAAATTTTTAGATGGGACGCGGAAGTCGAAATAGGGTTTCTGGCGTTGCACGGCGACGTTGACCGGTTGACATTGCAGCGCGCCGCAAATGATCTGCGGCTGGAGATTTCCAAGTTAACAGGCCTGCAGCTTACGCAGCAAATTTCGAAACAAGATGAGCAGGTCACCATTGAAGTCTCGGAAGATGCGCTTCGACAATATAATTTGACCTTTTCACAAGTCTCCCAAGCAATATCGGGATCATCCATCAATCTGTCTGCGGGAACGGTTGAGACGACGGGCGGAAGACTCCAATTAAGAGCGCGAGCGCTGGCTAACACACAAGCCGAATTTGAAAACATTATTGTCAGACAGTCACCTAATGGTGGCACTATTCGTGTCAAAGACATTGCCAATGTCATTGATGGTTTTGATGACGATGACTTTAACGCGAAATTCCAAGGCGAAAATGCGGCTGTGTTTCGAGTGCTCTCTCCGGAAAAAGCGGATTGGACGGAAGCCGGAAAATCTATGCGTGAATTTGAGAAAGAGATTAATGAAAAACTACCGCCCGGATTGACGTTTTCAATATGGTTTGATGGCTCCACCATGTTTGACAGCCGCATGAGCCTGATTGGCACCAATGCATTATCAGGTATGGCATTGGTTCTGATTATCTTAATGCTTTTCTTGCGTCCAAAAGTGGCCATCTGGGTCACGATTGGCATCGCCGCCGCGTTTTTGGGCGCTATCGGGGTTGCGCCATTTATTGGCATAACGCTCAACATGATTTCGCTTTTTGCCTTTCTATTGGTGATTGGGATTGTCGTTGATGATGCGATCGTCGTTGGCGAGAGCGTATATTTCCATGTTGAGAACGGCATAACCGGGGAACGCGGCGCGATTGCAGGCGCCAATATGGTTGTAAAGCCGGTTTACTTCGCCGTGATCACAACCATACTTATGTTCATTCCGTTCCTCTTAATGACAGGTCCTATTCAGGCGATGCTTGGGCAGATAAGTCTTGTGGTTATCGCAGTTTTAATTTTCTCATTGATTGAAGCCTTCTTTATTCTTCCCGCACATTTAAGACATTTAGATGAAGTTGATCCATCCAAACAAGGGCGGCTCCTGCGGTTCCAGACGAAGATAGCCAATAGTTTGGTTGGTTTTGCTCAAAAGACTTTCCGGCCATTTGTCGCGATGCTGATTAAGTTTCGTTACATAACTGTATCGGTATTTATTGGACTTTTTGTAATGTCTATAATGCTCCTCCAATCAGGTATTGCCCCGAGCTCAATGATCCCTGAGGTCGAAGGTGATATGATTGCCTTTAATGCGCGCTTTCCGGAAGGTACGAATTATGAGCGCATAGAGCAGGTACGTTCTCAAGTCGACACTGGCATAAAAACGCTCAATCAAAATGCGCTAAAGGATTTTGGGATGGACTTCAAGCTCATAACAGAGGCAGGCACAGTGTCTGCAGGCCGCAGCGTGCAAGGGTTTTTAGGTCTATCAGATCCAAATAAAAGACCTAAGGTATCCAGTAAAGATATCGCCGATAAACTCGAAGAATATGTCGGCCCCATTCCCGATGCTTACCGCGTAAGATATAGTGTTGATGAAGGGGGCTCCGGTCAAGGAGGCGGACTGCGTTACGGCGTTGCTTCGGCTGACCCGGAGGCGCTTAAGGCGGCCGTTTTGGACCTTAAGTCAGAAGTTGAAAGCTATAGCGCCGTTTCGCGTACTTGGGACGGCCTTGAAAGCTCAGCCAGTGAAATACAATTTACATTAAAGCCCGGGGCCGAAACCCTTGGGATAAACCTCTCAGATGTGACCCGCCAAGTTCGTCAGGCCTTTTTCGGTCTTGAAGTCCAGCGCCTGCCGCGTGGCGGGGAAGATGTACGAGTTATGGTCCGTTATCCTGAGGCCGCGCGCGAATCCATCGATAGTTTGAAGGAGCTTAGAATAAGGGGCGCGAATGGAGTAGAGGTCCCATTATTCTCAGTTGCAGAGGTTTCTTTTGCTGAAGGCGTTGGCCGTATTCAGCGTCGCGACCGTAAGCGTTTAACTTATACCGGGGCCCACATAAGAGGAGAAAAAACGGCCACCGCAAAAATTAAGAAAGACTTGAATGAAAACTTCTTCCCAGAATGGGAACTGCGTCATCCGAAAGCGACAAAGGTGAATGTGGGAGAGGATGAAATTGAGATCAATTTTCGCAAAGAACTTAGTGTCTCGCTCGTCGCGATTTTATTTATGATGTACGGCTTGCTCGCCATAGCCTTCAAATCTTATGCCCAGCCTCTCTTGATTATGATCGCTATTCCTTTCGCGTTAGTTGGTATGATTTTCGGAAATATCGTAACTGACGTTCCCTTTGGCATGATGTCGATATTCGGATTTTTTGCGGCCTCGGGCGTGGCCGTAAATGATAACCTCGTCCTCATTGATTACGTCAATCGTCTGCGAGAAAAAGGTGTCGGCGCTTATCAGGCTATGCTGGATGCCTGCGTCGCGCGTTTCCGGCCCATTCTCTTAACATCTGTCACGACCTTTATTGGGATTACGCCGATCTTGTTTGAAACTTCGGCGCAGGCTGAATTTCTAAAGCCAATGGTCGTAGCTTTGGCCTTCGGGGTTTTGTTTGATTTCTTCCTTACCCTCATGTTGGTACCGGCTATGTATGGCATAGGGGTTGATATAACGCGCTTCTTCCGCGGCCTTTGGCGCGGAGAAAAACAGCCCGGTCTGGGATCAACTTATGATCCTGAAATGGCGCTCGCCTTGGATGATATGGAATTGGATGAGGATATTATCAAGGATAAAGGCGCAATTGTTGCGACGCCTGCGCCAGCAGAATAACAATATAAAATATAAAGGAAACGCATGAAACTTCATCATTTAATGGCCGCGAGTTTTTTAGCGCTATCTGTAGCCGCTTGTAATAACTCACCAGATAACAATATTAAGGCCGATAGTGGAGAGACCGCTATTGAACAGGTCGCCCAGGCGCCATCAAAACCAGTACTCGGCGCTTACGGAATTGCGACTGAAAATATGGATTTATCCGTTAAGCCGGGTGATAATTTTTTTAAATATGTCAACGGGACATGGCTAACCAATACGGAAATTCCAGCTGATAAAGATAATTATGGCGGTTTTTCAATTTTGGCTGATTTGTCCCAAGAACGTGTCAAAGCCATTATCGAGGAAGCCTCTGCGACCGACGCTCCTTTGGGATCCGAAGAGCAAAAAATTGGCGATCTTTATGCTGCCTTTATGGATACTGATGCGATTGAATCCGCAGGTCTTGAGCCCATAGAAGCGGATATTGAAAGAATACGCGGAGTAGAAACTCATGAAGACGTTGCTGTCCTTATGGCAAATACTTCATTGGGAATACGTTCACCTATTGCGCCGTTTATTAGTGTCGATTTGAAAGATGTTAAAAACTATGTTGTTTATTTAACTCAAGCTGGATTGGGTATGCCTAATCGCAGCTATTATCTGGATGAAGGAGAGAAGTCCGATAACATTCGGGCGGCCTATGTGAGTTATCTAGAAACCATGCTCAAAGAGGCAGATGTAGATCAAGCCTCCATGCGGGCGAAAAGGCTTATGGCTTTTGAGACCGATCTTGCCCGCGTACATTGGACACCTACAAAACGTCGTAATCGCAGTTTGACATATAATAAACGTAGTCTTGTAGGCTTAAAACAAATGGCCGGCGGTATTCCATGGGATGTTATGCTCGCTGAAGCGGGCCTCGGGGATCAGAATAATTTTGTTGTACGAGAGACAGACGCGATCGAGGGTACAGCTAAAATTTTCAAAGCCGCAGGTGTTGAAACGTTAAAGGATTATATGACGGCTCATTATATGGGGTCTAACGCGGCATACCTTCCCAAACGTATCGATGATGCACGGTTTAATTTCTATAGCAAAACACTTCGAGGCACCGAAGTTCAGCGCGAACGTTGGAAGCGCGGCGTCGGCCAAATCGATGGAATGATGGGAGAAATCGTTGGCAAAGTTTACGTCAAAAAACATTTCCCACCCGTTGCGAAAACAGAGATGGATAAGCTTATTGAGAACCTGCGCTCGGCTTTCAAAGACGGTATTGATAATTTGGAATGGATGGACCCTGCCACGAAAACGGAAGCTCAAGATAAACTAGCTAAGTTCAATCCTAAGATTGGTTACCCAGATAAATGGACGGATTACTCTGACCTTAAAGTAGACCGTAATGACCTGATTGGAACCGTAAAAACGGCCAATGCTTGGGCGTGGAATGATGAGGTTAAAAAATTAGGCGGCCCAATTGATAGGGACGAATGGGGTATGAATCCACAAACGGTTAATGCTTATTACCGTCCAGATTTAAATGAGATTGTTTTCCCGGCGGCAATATTACAGGCCCCTTTCTTTGATGCCGCGGCTGATCCAGCTGTGAATTACGGAGGTATTGGCGCTGTGATTGGGCATGAAATGGGTCACGGTTTTGATGACCAAGGCCGTAAAACTGATGGTAATGGTGAGCAGCGCGATTGGTGGACTGAGGAAGATGGTAAGGCTTTTGAGGAGCGCTCTAAAGCGTTGGTTGAGCAGTTTAATGCCTTTGAACCTCTACCGGGCGAACACATAAATGGTGAGTTGACTCTCGGAGAAAATATTGGTGACTTAACAGGTCTGACGATGGCTTATGCGGCTTATAAGAAATCCCTAAACGGGAAGGACGCTCCGATTATTGACGGCATGACGGGGGACCAACGATTCTTCTTGGCTTTTGGACAAATCTGGCAACGCAAATTCAGAGACGCAGCATTATTGAACCGCTTGAAAACAGATCCCCACAGTCCGGGCGAGTATCGCGCAAATGGTATCGTCAGAAACTTTGATGCTTGGTATGAAGCTTTTGATATACAGCCTGAAGATGCTCTTTATCTTCCACCTGAGAAACGCGTTAAGATTTGGTGAGTTTAATCTCCGCTTTTATGGCGGGGGTTTTTACCCGCTTAACAGATGTTTTGGTGACAGCTTCTTTGAAAATTGTTCCCAATATATAATATCCAGCGAGGATAACGCCTGAAAGGGTGCCCGATATTTTTGATTTGCCAATCCTAGGACGATATCTCACAGGGTATTCACCATATCTCAAACCTTGCTTTAAGGCCCGCACCTGCATCTCCACTGTCCAGCCAAATGTTGGGGCCTGCATGTTAAGGCTATCAAGGGCCTCTTTTGTAATGGCGCGAAATGGACCCAAATCCGTAAATGTGCTTTTCCAGAATAAGGTCATTAAAAAACAGGCCAAGCGGTTTCCAAATTGTTGTTGAAGGGTCAAGGCGCCCGCTTCCAATGATGGGTTAAGGCGAGTACCAACCATGAAATCTTTTTCGCCTTTGATAATCGGCGCCATAAGCTCAGTCATATCTTCGGGGTAGTCCGAGGCATCTCCATCTAGAAAAACGATAATGTCGTAATTTTTTGCAGCTTTTATCCCCGCTAAGCAAGCGCGCCCGTAACCGGGGGTTTCGACATAGACAGTACGCGCGCCAGCGGCTTGAGCGGCTTCAGCTGTCCCGTCCGTGGAACCATTGTCTGCCACGATAATTTCAGTCACATAGCTGGGTATAGCTTTGATGACTTTGGGAATAGCCTGCACCTCATTTCGGGCTGGAATAACAACTTTGATAATTGGATCATGCATGACGGCCTCGCTTAATAAATTCAAAGAGTAAAATAATGATAGGCAGTCCGAATTGTAACGGTATCAGCCAATTTGTATAGATTGAGTATTGTCCAAGTTCACCAAGTCCAAAACGAACATAATAAAGAGGTGTTAAGGCACAAAGCGCTGCAAGACCATAGATTGGTTTAAACGGAACGAAAATAAGAACCCAGATGAGGTACCAAGGAAATCCTGTCGGCGATAAGATATAAAGAGCTAATGTAATTAGCATAAGTTCAGCAGGTCTTTTTGACATCTCCCCGATGGGGGAGATGAGACCGCACCAAAGACTTATACTTATGAGGATTATCGCGACAATTATACGGGCTAAGTCTCCGGGTGACTTTGTTATCAAAGATAATCCCTTTTCGAGAAGAGGAAAGAGGAAACTACTGCGCTGCCATTGTGTGGAGTAAGCCGCTAGGCCGCTATTCTCACTCAGTGTTGCCAGCATTGGCCATAACATCAGTAAGGATAACCCAGCCACAATAAGCGCACATGAGATGTAAGTTTTTAAATCAGTCCGCCATGGCTTGAAAATAATAGGAGCTAGTAATAACGGCCATATTTTAATCGCCGCTGCGATTGACAACATGAGCGCCGCTACCAAAGGATGACGGCGCATCGCAATCACCGTCCCGATAAGCGCTGGGGCGAGCAATATGTCCATATGAGCAGCATTAAAGGCGCTAAAGATCAAAAGCGGGTTTAAAGCGTAAAGACCAAGCCAAAGAGGTGAGCGGTCATATAATGATAAGGCCTTGATCATCATAAACATGGTTATGGCTTCGCTGAGTAAGAATAATAACCGCAGAGCATCTAGGTTTAACGGTTTTATAAAGGCTGCCAGGGTGAATACGGCTTGAGCAACAGGCGGGTAAATCGTTGTTAGTTGCTGATTATTTATTTTCCGCAAAAACTGATTATGGCTGTCTGATATCTCCTTTAGATTTTGGGTGTGTTCAGGGTTATGATTTTGCAAAATCTCGGTGGGACTATATTTATATGGGCTTTCACCTTGAGTAATGACGACGCCATCCCAGAGATAGCGGTTCCAGTCATCTTCGTAGATGGGTATTGAACCAAAAAATATAGCACGAAAAGCAAGTCCGAGAGCTATGATAAGGCCAAGTGTTGGCCAATATGTATTTGACAGTTCTGAATTATTATTCGTCCAGTTTCGAAAAGCGGGGATAAGGAAAGTCCAAACCACGCCTGAAAATATCAAACAGGCTGTGAAGAGAATATAGGGGTGATCAACGGTTGTTGTCCCTAAGTAAAAATTGGCTGATAGGTGCCTGATAAAAAAGAGAACAGCCCCAATAAGGGCTGCTCCAAATAATATGTACGGCGGAAATTTCATGCCGTTTATATATCAGCTTTATCCGAGCGGAAAGCTGCCGCTTGTGATCATGCAGGTTCCATCGGGCTGGCCTTTTGTTCCAGTCGGGCAGTTTAACGGTATTCCTGATGAAGCAGGTGCGGCGTTACCTGAGCCATAGGCTGGGGCTTGTGTGCCCGATCCATAAGAGGACGCTTTATCCTTCATCATGGTATCTTCTTTCATCATAACGTCTTCTTTTTTCATCATATGGTCGCCTTTGTCTTTCATGGCATCTTTGGTGCCTGATCCATAAGACGCGTCAGCGGGTTTAGTCCCCGAACCATAAGACGGGTCTGCGGTTTTAGTTGTCCCTGACCCATAAGATGTTTCGGCAGGTTTAGTCCCTGAACCATAAGATTGGGCTGCTTTTTCTTTTTCAGCTAATTGGGCTTCTAAACGTTGTTTTTGCTCTTGAGCAGCCATTTGTCTTTTTTCAGCTTTGCTCAGTGTTTTTGTAACTTTACGAACTGTGCGGGGCTGTGAAGTCTGGGGTAGTGAGTTAGCAGATGATCCGCTACCATAGGATTGAGCAAGGCTTGGTGTTGTGCTCATTAATAAAGCTGTGGCTGATAAAACAAGTATAGATTTGATTTTAGGCATTAAGGTCTCTTTTGGTGTCCGTGCGATGTGCACCTTAGGTTTGTTGATAAGATTGTCTAACAAACCCGCATTTGAATGCAGAGTCACTAAAACCTAACAGAAATGCACAGTTTCGTGATGTGCTCTATGCCTGTGGGCTAAGCCGCTGTGGCTTTTAATGCCGCTTGAGCGTCTTCCTTGATCATATCGGCTGCTTTTTCTGCGATCATGATAGTCGGAGCATTAGTATTGCCTGACACGACATTAGGCATAATAGAGGCGTCGACGACACGAAGACCCTCTAAGCCGTGAACTTTCAGGCGGTCATCAACCACAGCCATATCATCATGACCCATCTTACATGTCCCAACAGGATGGTATTGTGTGTCGGCGCGGGCGCGGATGTCGGCTTTAAGCTCTTCAGTATCTGTACTGCCCGCAATATAATTAGGCCTGCCTTTAACTTCGTCAAAGGCGGGGGCTTCCATAATTTGCGTCATCATTTTCGCCCCGCGTACCAATGTATCCATATCTCGTTCATCTCTTAGGAAAGCAGGATCAATCGCTGGCGGCGCTTCGGGGTCGGCGGATTTCAGCCATAAGCCGCCGCGGCTTTTCGGACGGAGAACGCAGACATGACAACTATACCCATGCCCCCAATTTAGTTTACGTCCATGATCATCCACCATCGCGCGGACTAGAACTAATGATACGTCGGGCGAAGGTTCAGAGCGGTCTGTGTAGAGAAACCCGCCGCTCTCAGCGAGATTAGACGAGAACATACCTTTGCGGTTTTTTCGGTAATTGAAAATTTCTTTAAGCGTATGAAAAGTGCCTTTCACGGAGAATCCGAAATTGTCTTCAAGCTTTGATTTGTAAGAAATCACATAATCAATATGATCTTGAAGATTTTCACCAACGCCTGGCAAATCATGTATTTGGGTAATGCCATGTGGTTCTAACTTATCCTTAGGGCCGATACCTGAGAGTAACATTAATTGCGGAGACCCAAATGCACCGCCTGAAAGGATGACTTCTTTGGCAGCGGATATGGTTTGGGGCTTACCCTTAATTTTAACGTCAACACCTGTTGCGCGTCCATTTTCAACAATCACTTTCTGCGCCATAGCTTGAGTGATGACCGTTAAATTTGGGCGGTCCATATGGTCGTCTAGAAAGGCCCGAGCCGTATTCCAGCGCTCACCATCTTTATGCGTGACCTCATACATGCCGAGGCCTTCTTGCTGTTCGCCGTTAAAATCTGCGGTGAAAGGGAGCTGAGTTTGTCGTCCAGCTTCGAAGAAAATTTCATTGATGGAGCCGGGGTCTTGTAAGGGGGCCACATTGAGCGGGCCGCCTTGTCCGTGGAATTCATCGCCCCCTGCTTCTCTGTGCTCGCTTTTTTTGAAATAAGGGAGAACGTCCTTATAGGACCAGCCTTTATTGCCAAGCTTCGCCCATTCATCATAATCTGCTTTGTGACCTCGAATATAGATCATGGCGTTAATACTTGATGATCCGCCAAGGACTTTGCCGCGAGGTTGGTAGCCTTTTCGTCCGTTCATGGCCTCTTGTGGTTCTGTCTCAAAACGCCAATTACGCTTGCCAAGAACCATATTTAAAAGCGTAGCACCCGGTGTAAAAACGGACCAATGTTTGTGGGTACCGCCAGCCTCTAGCAAGCAAACTGATACATTGGGGTCTTCGGTCAGACGGTTAGCCAGAACGCAGCCTGCGGAACCCGCCCCGACGATGACATAATCATATGTACTCATCAGATGATTTTCTTCATCAAGCCGAGCATTTTATGGGTCTTGGCCGTATATGGCGGAAATAGCGCTTTACCTTGGCTAAAGCGGCTCTGTTGATAAACGCCTTTCATATGTGAAAAGGCCTTAAAACCATGTTCTCCGTGATAGGCCCCCATGCCAGACGGACCGACGCCGCCAAAGGGAATATCTTCTTGGATAACATGCCAAGCGCAATCATTGATGGAGACGCCGCCTGAAATCGTTTCATTGAGGACTCGCTCGCGTTTGGCTTTATTTTCACCAAACCAATAAAGCGCAAGGGGTCGATCTTTGCTTTGAACATAGCCCATAGCATCATCGAGCGTTTCAGACGCGACCACGGGGAGGAGGGGGCCGAAAATCTCTTCTTGCATGATTTTCATATCAGGCGTTGTATTGGTCACAACCGTTAGCGGAACGCGGCGTTCTTTGGCGAGTTGCTGTTTATCATCATCCCCTGCAACCCGAATACGCGCGCCTTTATTTTCGGCGTCTTCCAAAAGATTTTGAAGACGCGCATAATGACTATCCGCAATAATAGATGTGTAATCTTTATTGCCTGCGACTTTGGGATAAAACGTCTCGGCCTGTTTTATGATGGCATCAGAAAAGCTATCGATATTTTTTTCCGGCATCAAGACATAGTCAGGCGCAACACAGGTTTGTCCTGCATTAAGAAGTTTTCCATTCGCGATACGCGGGACGGCTAAGGCCATATTAGCGGACTCGTCGATAATCGTCGGTGATTTCCCGCCGAGCTCTAATGTGCAAGGTGTTAGGTTTTTGGCCGCCGCCGCCGCTACAATACGGCCTACAGACGTCGAGCCCGTAAACAGAAGGTGGTCAAAGGGCAGCGCAGAGAAGGCCTGCGCTACTTTCACCCCGCCTGTAGCGACATAAACTTCATCGTCATTAAAGACTGTGCCGAGCACGCGTTTCATTAGATCAGACAGGCGCGGCGTATATTCACTTGGTTTAATCATGGCGCGATTGCCCGCGCCTAACGCGCCGATTAAGGGCATGATGGCAAGCTGTAAAGGATAGTTCCAAGGACTAATAATGCCGATAACGCCCAGTGGTTGCGGAATGATATGGTTGCTGGCGGGCTTATATTGCATCGCAGTAGGGGCTCTACGGGTCCGCATCCAGTGCTTTGTATTTTTGAGGGCGTGTGAAATACCGCCTTGAATAATCATTAACTCAGCAATGGTGGTTTCTTCGTAAGCGCGATTGCCAAAATCTTCGGAAATTGCTTTTTGAAATTCAGCTGCGTGCTCTTCAATGACTTTGCCCAACTTTTTAAGGTTAGATTTTCTTTCGCTCCAAGATGGATTTGGGTTTTGGTTAAAGGCCACTTTTTGTGTTGATAATATAGCGCCGAGGTCGATATCACCTAAGGCGTCTTTTTCTTTTAAATCAATTCTGACCATTTTCTCACCTTTTATTTTATCTTTATAAAAAAGGCGCGGAAAAACCGCGCCCCTTATTTTGCGATTGATACAGACTTAGAAGTTTGTTCTCAATGTCACACCATATTGACGTGGCGCTTCTGTAAAGGCTGACCGTGATGCCCCTTGTAGCGGTGTATTAAAGGTAATACCGCGGGTGATTTCATCGGTGAGGTTCAATCCCCAGAACTCGATGCTTGCCCGGTCATTTGGCATGGAGAAGCCAAAACGAGCATTGACTTTGGTCACGCCGCTTTGCTCATCAAACGGGTTAAGGACACCGCCTGGCTGCGGGTTCGTCGATGTTCTACGGCTACTCTGTGTGGCTAGATTGACATTACCCAGTAATCCCCATCCGCTATCTCCAATTTCGCCATCATAAGTAACGCCTAGAACAGCTGAAACTTCGGGAGCATTAGTCAGCGAAAATCCGCATAGAAAGATTGCTGGCGTAATCGTTCCGCCTCTATCACAATCCTCACCATATTCTGCATCTGCATAGGTAAATCCACCATTTAAAGAGACAGCGTCAGAAAGGCTGGCATTCAGTTCGGCTTCAAACCCTTTTGAAGAGACATCATCAACATTGAATGTCTGGAAGCGTGTTCCGGTAAATTCAAGAACCTGGAAATTGTCATAGGTTGACCAAAATCCAGTCAGGTTAAAGCGCACACGGCCATCGGCGAGTGTAGATTTCAGCCCGAGTTCAAAGCTATCAACTTCCTCAGACGCAAAGCGAGGGTCAGCCCCGCCTTGGGCTGCCGTTGGGTCAAGGTTGAAACCTCCGGCTTTATAGCCATGAGCAAAACTACCATAGACAAGATGATCGTCCGTCAGGTCATAATCCAGTTTTACCGTATAGATAAATTCACTATCCGAGAAGTTGTCATCAAATTCGCGCGGTAACAAACCTTGGCCAGCACCTACAGCTCCGAGGTTGGCGGCTGGTACGGCACTTAACACAGGGGCAGAAAACGGGAAACAATTCAAAAAGGCTCCGGGTCCAACACCTGCTCCAGTAACAGCACCTAAAAGTGGCGCGGGTACAAAAGTTTGCAGTCCTGCAACTGTAGCTCCAGGGTTACCGCCTAAGCTTCCCGCTAATGTTAGGCCAGCAATACAGGCGTCAGGATTGGTCACTGAAACTTGATCAAAACTCCCATCTTTACTGTCATCATTATAGCGTGCGCCCAAGGTCAGATCGAGACGATCCGTCACTGAAAAAATATTATGCGTAAATATAGACAGTGAAGTTGCGTCTTGAGCAAAGTTGTTATCCGCAACGGCTCCAGCGGACGAGACTGGTGCGAATGTGGGGGCTAAGCCTGCGCCGAGTTGTTGTAAGCCTGCGCCGGCTGCGGTGATGAAACCTAAAAATGCTGGGTTACCAAAATTGGCTTGGCCAACACTGCTAGAGAAGTCTGGTCCGAGTTCTAATTGGAAAACCTCATCAATGGTCTCATCAGCCCAATATCCGCCGACGAGCCAATCAAGGCGCCCATCAAGCGCTTCGCCTTGAAACCTGAGTTCTGCTGTAATGGTTTCAATATCATCCGCCAGAGTTGGAACTGTATATTGTAAACTGCCATTAAAGTCTTGTTGTACAGAAAAGGCTGAAAAATCTCGATAAGAGCCAATTAACGTGGCTTCGGCAAACCCGAAATCATGGACAAGTTCACCTGAGACACCAAAAGAATCTGACCCATTTTGAAATCCTTGATCATTAAAGACTTGCGCTTCTAGGCTATCTTCAAAACCGACAGCGGGGAATAGGGTATTAACGGCTGGGCCTAAATTAGGGCTTGTTGACAACGTGACCGCCGCGCAACAATTTTCGTCAATTTCGGAATAATCAGCAATGAGACGTAAGCTAGTCGCATCACTTGGCTCCCAAAGTGCCTGACCCCGAATGAGGAAACGATCTCTGTCATGGCTTTCAATATCTGGATCAATTGAACTTGTTAAGAAGCCATCACGTTGACGATAAGCGCCATTAACACGAAACGCTAAATTTTCTGAGGCCGTAAAATTGACCCCCGCCTGGACATTAATGAGGTCAAAATTACCATAGGTAAAATCGGCAAAGCCGCTGGTTCCGTCAAAATCAGGTTTTTTCGTGCGGATGTTAAGCGCGCCAGCCGATGTATTACGGCCAAAGAGAGTGCCTTGTGGTCCGCGCAGAAGTTCAAGAGCCTCAATATCAGACAATTCACCCAGAGCCACCCCTGGACGTGATTGATAGACGCCGTCGATAAAGACACCAACCGCGCTTTCTAGACCGATATTGTTACCCGTTGTACCGACGCCACGAATACGAATGGATGTACCTTGTGTTTCCGTTTGTGAAGATTGGATGTTAAATCCGGATGCGACACTTGAGAGGTCTTTAATACTGGCAATACCTTGATTTTCCAATTGCGCCGGATTTACGACCGTTACTGAAATCGGAACATCTTGAACTGATGTGGCCCGTTTTGTGGCCGTCACGATGATTTCGTCGGCGTCCTGTGCCGCTGCGATCTGAGGTAAGGTAAGGGCCGTCGTTGCTAATAGGAAAGCAGATACGAACTTTAGGTTTTTCATGAACATCTCCCCGATGTATTAAATGTGAGCGGAATCTTAGGGTTCCTTCTGATCTCAATAAATCACATACTCGATGGCTTGCCAAATAATAAATGTGCAATTAGTTGCATATAGAGGGGATGTGATACTTATTTATCACACATATAAACCATAATATTATGGTGATGGGGAATTAAAGCCTAACTTCTTCGGCTGGAGGCCACAGCTCCGAGCATGGCTTTGGCACGTCCGGAAACACTATCTTCACAAGCGGCGATTTGGCTATAGCGGCGGCGAAGTTTGCCCGGCGCATCTTTTAAAGCTTTTTGGCCGAAATTTTCAGCCTTGTTATAGAGGTTGGACAGCGCGGCCGCAGAACCTTGCGCAGCGATAAACCCGCCGCAAACTTTGACCTCTTCGCTGGCATAATGGCGTTTATATCCATCTGTGCCTGCTCCAAGATCAATTTTGGTATAGCCAATGTTTTCAGATGCATCGATTAAGGCCTCTAATAATTGTATCCCAGGGGCATAACTATGCAGCTCGCCATCATAGGCCACAATCCAGCTATGAAAGGTATTGCCATCGGAAAGACCTAAATCTACGGCGGCGAGGCGGTCACCAAAATAAAGCGCGTGCATATCACAGCGTAGGCCTTGATTGTGACGCGACCAGAGGGTCTCAAGCAGTTTCATTGTCCAATCCGCCGATAAAACATCATATTTTCCGGTCTCAGAAAATTTCTGTTTCTTCCACGCGATGAGTTGATCGAAGATGGCTTGGTCCGTTGATAACCATTCAAAGCGCGGAGCCCCGATATCTTCGCTGGCTTTACGGATGCGGCGACGATTACTTTTAAGGTGGCGGCGATAGCTCGAATCTCGCTCTTTACGCCAAACCTCAGCTCCTTTTTCGATATTCATTAAAACGCCGTCGTCTTCACTCTGCGCAAAGCCATGCATGGAGGCGTTGACAGAGGCGCTAAAATGAAAGGCTCCGACATCTGCGGCTTTAATAATATCTAAAGGTGCAATATTCTCTGTGTTGCAAATAAAACCGTGATAATCCGTCATGGGCGCGCCAACAGGTCTTGCAAAACGCTGACCCTGATATGGCAAAAACCCGATGGGTGTCTCATCTTTATAAACACAGGCGACATAAACATCGTCGCGTAGCTCTGATATTAAGAGCGTATAATCAAAATGAAAATAAGGGCTATACGTCCGAGGATTAGACAAGCGTAACTCAGCCCACGCCTTTCGGTCGGTCTCGCTCAGCTCTTGAGCGCGTTTTACAATTGTTGTCACGGTCTTAACCACCACGCCGTCTCCGGTCTATTATTTAGAGCGTTCTAGCAAAAAAGGGTTAGAAACGGCTTAAGATTTCGGGTTGAGATTTAAATTTGCACCTCACATGAATTCTGCCTATCAAGCCTTATGGGAGCTCACCATCATCACGACCATTCCCATGGTCATAATCACCATCACGGACGCCACGGACATGGTCATTCCCATTCACATGGGGGAGACAACAACCGAAGGCGTGTTGGTATCGCTGCGGCTTTAACCGGATTATTTATGCTTGCGGAAGTCGTGGGAGGATTAATCTCAGGGTCTTTAGCGCTTTTGGCCGATGCAGGTCATATGCTGACTGATTTTGCCGCCTTAGCTATGGCATGGGGCGCTTTTACTATTGCTAAACGGCCCGCAAATTGGAAACACACCTTTGGCTATGACCGTTTTTCGATTTTGATAGCTTTCGTTAATGGATTGATGCTTTTTCTCATTGCGATGTGGATTGTCTGGGAAGCTTTTCACCGCATTCAATCGCCCGGAGAGATATTGGCGGGCCCGATGCTATGGGTCGCGATTGGCGGCTTAGTCATTAACTTAGTTGTCTTCAAAATTCTAACGGGGGCGGATCAAGAAAATTTGAATATTCGCGGGGCCGTTCTTCACGTCTTGGGCGATTTATTAGGGTCTATCGCTGCGATCATTGCCGCGCTTGTCATAATGAAAACGGGCTGGTTGCCGATAGATCCTTTATTATCGGTTTTGGTCGCTGTTCTCATTTTGCGCAGTGCTTGGGTTTTGATCAAAGATAGCGCGCATATTTTACTAGAAGGCGCGCCGTCCCATATTGACCGAAGGGCCATACGTGAGAACTTACCAAACCATATTGAAAACTTAATTCGCGTCGAGCATATTCATGCGTGGTCAATAACGCCCGAACGACCCATGGTAACGATGGAAGCGATTGTATCTGATAAAGCCAGTCTGGAAACTGTCAGCCGCTCTATTAAATCTCATCTTAAGACAGAATTTGGGATTGATCATGCGACAGTCGATGTGATGCGCGAATCCTCTAAGAAAGAAGATTAATCCTCAGAAACTAAGTGTGAGTCTATTTTTGTTGATACTCAACAAAAGGATTTTCAATGGACCTTACAAGCCCAAACCTCAAACTCTCATATTTAGCTCCCGCGCAAGCCCAAAAACACGTCACGCATAATGAAGCGTTAAGACAGCTAGATGCGCTGGTTCAGCTCTCAGCTCTATCAATATCGAACACACCGCTCACTGCGCCTGAAAATGGAGACAGACAAATCGTTGGATTAAATCCCGAAGGCGCGTTTGCTGGACAGGACAATAAGCTCGCAGCTTTTCAAGATGGAGCATGGGCATTTTTCACGCCGCAACTGGGGTGGCAAGCCTATATTGCAGATCAAGCTGAGTTTTATATGTTTGACGGAGCGTCATGGCAGAGCCCAAATACGCAACAAACTGATATGTTGGGGATTAATAGCTCCGCGGATGCGGTCAATCGTCTAGCCGTAAAAAGTCCTGCGACCTTATTCGATCATGAAGGAGGCGGGCATAATTTCAAGATAAACAAATCTGAGTCATCGAAAACAGCGAGTCAATTATTTCAGACAAATTATGTGTCCAAGGCCGAAATTGGTTTGATAGGCGATGATAAGCTGCAATTAAAAGTGAGTAGTGATGGTAACCACTTTAAAGAAAGTTTCATTGCCGATAGTGAAACGGGGAGTGTGTCTTTCCCATATGGGACGGATATTGAAAAAATAGGAACCTCGGTCGAAGATAGTGGTGGTGTTGGGTTTCATTACGGCATTCCAAGCGTTTCAGTCAGTTATTTCGGGCGGCAGAATTTGAGTTTATCTCAAAGCCGTGTTTACTTTTGTCCAATCTATATCGATCGTCCGACAAAAGTCGTTGGCGGTCTTATTGCCCAATACGGCGCGAGTACAACGCCTGGGGCTGTGATAAGAGCTGGTATATTCAAATTAGGGCAAGCCAATGGAAATAATTGGTCAATCGGAGAGAGAGTCGGAGACTTTGGAACTCATCCTGCTGACATAACCGGACATAAAGAATTTGAAACACAATCTCCGTCCTTGCTGGAGGCGGGATGGTACGCCTGTGCTGTCGGAACTAATGGGGCGGGTGTCGCCGTCAGGAATATACGCACGTTACAATCAGGACAATGTTTTCTTGTCAAATCAGGAAGCGCGGCAGGGGCAGACTTACGGTTTTCTGGCGCAGCTAGTCATTTATATACGAATAATGTTGTTTCAGAAATTGAAAATGGATTTCCAGAAAGCTGGAGCACAAATATCTTCGATTTATTGACGGTGCAACCTTATGGATATCTGCCCTTTATTCCGAAATGGGAAGCTTGGGATATTTAAAATTAGCGACAACTCCGGTTTGGCCCCATATCGAGATGAAAGTGATCATGATGAGCGGCGTTAAAATCAGGACTTAAGGTCACGCGGAAAATCTTGCAGGCTTTATTACGAGCCTGCTTCAGGAATTTTTTGCGGGCTTTGTTATCACCTTTCCAATCTTTTTGAATTGAAATGATGCGCCCGTCTCTAAGTTCAAATCCCGTAATATCCCAAGCATTGGCAAAAGCATGTTCACTCCATTCTCCTGAGTTATTACCATTTTGACGGCGGCATGAATATGTGCCGACATGGTGGATTTTTGAGATATCAGAGCCGAGATGTTTCTGGGCTAAATCATCAATTTCGCGCATCCATATATAAGCTCCTATTGCTAACGGGCATTGCATATCAACGTCTATAGGTGACAAACTCGCAGCTGAACTTCCGGAAACAGTACGGGCGATTTTCCAGCCACATGTTTTATTTGGTTTATGAGGCTCTGATGGGACTGAGTTTAGATTTGTTGCGGCTTGAGCCATATCCATACAAGTTTTGGACGGAGATAATGCCAGCCGCATAAATTGAGTCTTTGTTGCTACGCCCAACGGCGCTTCAGGATTTAAAGATCGCCACGGCAGATGTTGTTCTGGCACGGTTCGATCAGCGACAATGCCTAAAGCTATTGTGAGTGTCGTTATCAGGATGAAGAGTAAAGTCGAACGTTTCCACATTATCCTATTATGGAAGACCTTAATTCACCATGCAAACAACTTGAGCTATCCTGCGATCTCTACGAAGTTTATCGGCTTGAATACCATAGGTGTCCAAAGTTAAGGCGCTCGGCTTGCCATCGCGGTTTGTGATTAAGGTCCGAAGGTTTTCGGGCGTCACAGTATATATTCTGCCCCGCCTTGGACTTTCGGCGGAAACGACGCCAATAACTTCGCCGTCTTTATCCATAACGGGCGCTCCGCTTAATCCGCCCAAAGGACCAAATAACCCCTTGGTGCGGCCAACCTCGGACCACGCCAGAACGGCTTCGTCTGATTTATAACGCCCGCGCACCAACATGCGATTGCGAGCGAGAAGGGATCCGACGACTTCACCGGGCCGCCCTTGAGGAAAGCCAAAGAAATATCCGCGTTCACCAATTTGACGTTCTGAATAAAGGTCATTGGCTAAAGGTTTGCGTTTCCAATCTGATGTTAAAATCGCCGTATCTGTATTGCTAGAAACTTGTGTAGAGGTTCTGAGTATTTTTCGCGCGTCAATACTGATACCAACGTCATTGCAGCTATCCACCACATGACGGGCCGTAATCCAATGGCCCTTACCGTCAATAGCAAAAGCAGTGCCTATGCCTGAGCGAGGTTTTTCCACGGTTACGATGACGCTTTCGTCACGCGGGCTTTCACTTGGGAGCATAGACCCTAATTCCGGTGGGGGTGACGGGGGCGTAATTTTCTCAGACGCGCGATTAGAATTGGCGTAAATTAAAATAACAATGATTAAATAAAATAGCCAATCAGGTATTTTTCGCCACATGAACCGATCCTAGCCAGAAATCGCAAAGGCAAGAATGATCGAACCCGCAATCTTAAAGGCGGCTAACACCGTTGCGGCTGGGACTTCATTATCTTTGATACGTTGGGGCATGCCTTTAAATATCGCATCTGTCAGACGGAATAAAAAGAGCTGAAGGAAAAGACTAATCGTTCCCCATAAGGCGACATCAATGAGACTAAACTTATTGACGAGACATGCCGCCAAGGGCAGGGCGAGACTAATAACGAGAGCGCTAAATGTTATAGCGGCGGCCATATTGCCATCTTGAACTAATTCCAATTCACGATGCGGGGTTAGTTTAACATAGATAAAAAGACCTACGAGGTAGATTGCTGTCACAATTAAAAGATAAAATATTAACCATGGAAAACCGTTCGCGAGACTATCGAGGGCTGGTGTCATAATTTTGGTCCAGTTTATAACAACGATGACGCGCCCACATCTGCGAATCTGAGCATTCAATGTGCCAGCATGTTTATAATTTCAAGCCTTTTATTGGCGTATCTGTTGCATTTTAGCAGTCTACAGCACTGGTGTTTCTTTTTTTACTTTTCTTTTTTCGCTCGCGCGCATTTTTTCAGATTCCGATTTTAGCTGTCCGCAAGCGGCTAGAATATCTCGGCCTCGCGGCGTTCTTATCGGCGAAGCGTATCCTGCACGGTTTACAATATCAGCAAATGTTTCAATCGTTTCCCAGTCAGAACATTCATACTCACTATTTGGCCAAGGGTTAAACGGAATAAGATTAACTTTAGCTGGGATACCTTTGAGCAATTTGATGAGTTGCTTAGCGTGCCAAGGTTGATCATTGACATCTTTGAGCATCACATATTCAAATGTTATGCGGCGTGAATTGGACAAACCTGGATAGTCGCGGCAGGCCTGCATCAAATCTTTAAGCGGGTATTTGCGGTTAATCGGCATGATTTGTTCACGCAGTTCATCATTCGCGGCGTGGAGGGATATGGCGAGCATAGCGGATGTACGTTCGCCCATGGGGCCAATTTCGGGCACGACACCAGAGGTCGACACCGTAATTCTTCGGCGACCTATACCTAGGCCTTCAGGGTCACAGATTATATCGAGACTATTTCCAACTTGCTCTGTATTATAGAGAGGTTCACCCATCCCCATGAAAACAATATTTGTTAATTTGCGGTTGTCTTGGGTGGTCGGCCATTCTCCGAGGTCATCTCGGGCAATGATAACCTGTAAAACGATCTCTCTGGCCGTTAGGTTTCGGACAAGCTTCTGAGTACCTGTATGGCAAAATTTGCAAGTGAGGGTACATCCGACTTGCGAGGACACACAAAGCGCGCCTGTCTTGGAGACGTCAGGAATGAAGACGCTCTCGACTTCAATTCCAGGGGCCATACGAATAAGATATTTACGCGTGCCATCCACACTTATCTGGCGTTCAATGATTTCAGGCCTCTCTAAAGAAAAGACTGTTTGAAGTTTTGCTCTTAAAGGCTTTGCGATATTGGTCATTTGACACCACTCGGTGACGCCGTAATTATAGATCCAATGAAAAATCTGTTTGGTGCGCATTCGGATTTTTTTAGGTTCAATAGCTAGAATGCTTTCATTCTTGCTCAAGTGTTCTGCGATCTCTTTTCGGCCTAAACCGACTAGTTTAATTAACTCGTCTGATTCAAGGCTGGATATAGGCCGCTTTATATCTGAAATTAACGTCGTGCTCATAGCGCGTGCTCAATAGCATAGTTTGCAAGATTGGACAGGTCTGATTATCAGAGGGTTTCGGTAAGGGGTTAGTTAAAGACTAAACCTTCATGAGGGCTATCAAGAACAAAGGCCGGAATATCAACGTCATAGCTCTCACCATCTGATTCTTCCACAGTATAGCTACCTCGCATCATGCCAGATGGCGCGGTTAGAGGGGCGCCGCTTGTATAGCGAAAGACTTCGCCAGGTTTAACGACGGGTTTTTCGCCGACAACACCTTTGCCACGAACTTCTTGCACTTGGCCGCGACTATCGGCGATTTGCCAAAACCGGTCCGTCACAGTTAAGTCTTTTGCGCCTTGATTGTCGATTTCGACCGTATAGGCCCATATGAACCTCGATTCAGCAGGGCTAGACTGATCTGCCAGAAACTCTGGCTCAACTCTAACAACAACATCTTTCGTGCGCTGTTCAAACATTGGATAGTCTGACGACATCCATCCCTCCTCCGGGTGAGCGTGCTCTCGGTTATACGAGTCGTGTCCACGCGTCTCTCTATGTATTTACTGCCGCGTTGGGCGCGTTGGCGCAAGTGATTTAGCTCGTCTCCACTAGAAATTTACAGTTGATACTTGTCTCAGGGGAATGGAGTGCTAGGTCAAAGTCATGACCAAGGGGATTATGCAGGGTATTTTACCACAGCAAGCCATACAAAGCTTGCTTGATAATGGGTCTATTAAAGCCCCGCTCATGGGCACGGATGGACATCCGGTGCAAATTCAACCTGCGAGTTTAGATTTGCGGCTGGGCTATAAAGCCTTTCGGTTGCGCGCGAGTTTTTTACCAGGAGAAAACCGTAAGGTTGCGGACTGTCTTGGTGACGTACAGATGCATGAGGTTGATTTGACCCATGGAGCGGTCTTGGAAACAGGTTGTGTTTATTTGGTGCCATTGCAAGAAAGCCTGTCGTTACCAGATAGGATTGCCGCGGCGGCTAATCCGAAAAGTTCAACAGGGCGCTTAGACGTCTTCACGCGAGTCATTTGTGATTATGCGGCTCAATTTGATGCAATGCCTTCCGGATATGAAGGACCTCTTTATGTCGAAATTGCCCCGCGCACATTTTCTATCTTGGTTAGGCCAGGGGATAGGCTTGTGCAAATGCGTTTTCGGCAGGGAGCGATGACAGTATTAGAAACCCAAACCGTTAGTCTTGATCTAAAAGGCTTTGACGAGACAGGTATTATTGGATGGCGGGCTCGCCGTCATGCAGGTCTTGTCGATGTGAGTGATGTTGGGGGGCACAAAGCCAGGGATTTTTGGGAACCTTTATATAGCGACAACGGCCAACTTGTTTTGGACCCCGAAGAATTTTATATTCTTGCGTCAAAAGAATCTGTTTCAATACCTGCTGACCAAGCCGCAGAAATGGCGCCTATTGCAACTGAGATTGGTGAGTTTCGCGCCCATTATGCAGGGTTTTTTGATCCTGGTTTTGGCGTCGCGGCTATAGGCGGGGCAGGCTCACGCGCCGTGCTTGAAGTGCGAGGACGTGACGTACCGTTCTTGATGCGAGACGGACAGCCCGTTGCCAAACTCTTATTCGAAGCCATGAGCGAAACCCCGACATCGCTTTACGGCGAGAAAGGTTCACATTACCAAGCCCAAAGCTTAAAGCTCAGTAAGCATTTTCGAGATTAAATTTTAAGCCGAGCAGCTCGCGCCGCCGAGGACGCAAAATTTAGAACAATGCGGGTGGTTGAGTTTAACCGGCCCAAGGCTTTCTTTGAGAGTTTTGCCTGTTTCAAATTGAGGATCGTCCCATAACAACGTACAAGCCAAAACAGCGGCTTTGTCTTCGCCTTTGCGTTTGACGACCATACGGGATGTCGCGCACATCATGCTATCGGGATGAACATCTAATATGCCCCAACACGCCACGGTGATTTCAGGGACATCCACGGCTTCGTCCATCTCAGGAAATAAAATTGTAGCCGCTGGATCATTGGCGTCGATTTTCCAGCCTTGCGTTTCAATTAAGTTTCCATACCCTTTTCGAGCGACGTCGTCGCTTTCTGAAAACATCGCGCGTCCAGCAATATTAAGCGTAAAATTATGCTCGGTCAGCCATGCCATACCTTTTAGAGCAATTGCAAAACTTCCGGCGCCGCGTTCTTGATCGTGGCCCTCTTCGCTAAAGTGATCGAGACTGACACGAAGGGTCATTTTTCCGGGAAACCTGCTTTGAAGATCTAGCAGCCCTTTTTGCACGCGAGGGCGCATCATCGGTTTCATAGCATTGGTGAGCACAAGCAGGTCATGGCCGCGCTCTAACGCCATTTCAGACAGGCGTAACATGTGAGGGTTCAGATAAGGCTCGCCGCCTGTGAAAGCGATTTCGATCTGTCCGTAGCCAAGCTCTTCTATTTCATCCAGATAAGGGGCCATATCCTCTGGGGTCAGATAGACAAAATGATCTGCAGTCGGGCTACTCTTTATATAGCAATTAGCGCATTCAATATTGCAGAGCGATCCTGAGTTGAACCAAAGCGTTGTCAGGTCCTTGAAAAAAACGGATGCCCGTTTTTCCCCTTTTGCGGTAATAGACGGATTTTTAAATTTATTTGGGTCAATTAATGCGTTCATGACAGGCGCTTTAACGATGTTTTGGCTCACTGTCACACACAATTGCGTGAATAAGCTCTTGGAACTTTGTTACAAACTGTATCAAGGCGTGAAACTTAGGCTAATTTTCGTGTGTTAGGGGAACCTTTACTTCTTAGGTTAATTCCCTAATAAGACTTTTTTTGACAGAGCGCCCCATCTCCAGATTAAAAGCGGAGGCGTTCGTTCGAAGCGGGATACATGATATGATCCAACCGACGCCAACATCGCGCGGCAGAGCTCTCCGACATGGTGACTTTTCAACTCTTTGCGATGCCCTTGATTATGCAGCAGGTTGTGAAACTGGATTTAACTATTTCGATGGTAAAGCGAACCTCAAAACAGTTCTACCTTATGCCCAGTTACGAGAGCGAGCTCAAAACCTTGCCAAGCGCCTCGTTCTTTTCGCTGAAAAAGATGCCCGTATTGGATTAGCGGCTGTCTCAACACCTGAATTTGCGATTATATTCATGGCTTGCCAATATGCGGGTCTTGTTCCTGCTCCGCTTCCATTGCCTGTGACATTAGGGGGACGAAGCTCTTATGAGCGGCAATTACAGCGCATGGCAGATACGGGTGATTTCCATGCGCTTTTCTGTCCAGCTTCGATGGAACCCATCATGAGCTCTGCGCTTAATGATCAGGCGATCCCCGTTATGACATTTGATCAGCTAAATGAGCTTTCTGAAGGGTCTGAATTACGACCATTTGGCCCTGACGATCTATGTTATATTCAATATTCTTCGGGCTCCTCAAGTTCGCCCAAAGGTATTATCGGAACACAAGCGTCAGTCTCGGCGAATTGTCATGGCATCGCCAAATATGGACTTGAAGTCATAGAGAGCGACAGATGTACAAGCTGGCTCCCGCTTTATCATGATATGGGATTGATAGGTTTCATGCTCACGCCGATGATGACACAGATCACTGTCGATTTTGTTGATCCCCAAGATTTTACCCGCCGCCCCATTACGTGGTTGCAACTGATATCAGACCATAAAGGCACACTCTCTTATTCTCCGACCTTTGGCTATGAGCTTTGTGTGCGGCGTTGGCGTAATGACCGAGAGCTAGATTTATCAAGTTGGCGCGCTGCGGGTATTGGCGGGGATATGGTACGTCCGGAACCTTTAACTGAATTTGAAAACCTATTTGGAACGATGGGATTTTCTACAGGGGCCTTTACGCCGAGTTACGGTCTTGCCGAAACAACATTAGCCGCAACATTTGCGCCGATGGGACAAGGGCTTTTGAAACATACAATTGATATGGAGCGCTATGAGCGCACCTCCGAAGCGATTGAGGCGACTGAACTGACCAAGCCTGAACACCGCCGGACCTTTGTGGCGTGCGGGAAAGTTCTCCCCGACCACAGAATTGAAATTCGTGATTTTGATGACAATATCCTGCAAGGCAATAAGGTTGGCCGTATATGCCTAAAAGGTCCGAGTGTCTCTCCCGGTTATTTCCGTAATAGCCAAGCCACGGAAGCCTCCTTTAGCTCTGATGGCTGGCTCGATACTGGGGATCTGGGATATTGGCTCGAAGACCAAGTTGTGGTTACAGGGCGATTTAAAGATCTCATTCTTTGGCATGGCCGCAATATTTGGCCGCAAGATATTGAATGGGCAGCGCAAGCCGCC
>CAYYMI010000008.1:0-59915 GCA_964472905.1 uncultured Hellea sp.
CCGAAAAAGCCGATGCAGGCGCACATCCCGGCGCGGTGAAATCGCCTATGGTCGGCACCGTTTATACGCGCCCTTCCCCTGACGCTGATAGTTTCGTCAATGTTGGTGATAAGGTCAAAGAAGGCGATACCATTGTCCTTGTCGAAGCGATGAAGACCTTTAATCCGATTACCGCGCCTAAATCTGGTAAAATCGAAGAGATTTTAGTTGAGGACTCTCAGCCCGTCGAATTCGGCGAAGCCCTGTTTATTATCGTTTAAAACATGCCCGGCTCGACCTCTTTTAAGAAAATCCTGATCGCCAATCGCGGCGAAATTGCCCTGCGTATTCACCGCGCCTGTAAGGAAATGGGCATTAATACGGTGGCGGTTTATTCCGAAGCTGACCGCGAAGCGATGCATGTGCGCCTCGCCGATGAGAGCGTCTGTATTGGCCCTAATAGCGCAGCTGATAGCTATCTCAATATTCCCGCCATTATCTCGGCCTGCGAAATAACAGGCGCGGACGCCGTTCATCCCGGTTATGGGTTCCTGTCAGAAAATGCGCGCTTTGCGGAAATTGTGGAAGCTCATGGCATGGCCTTTATCGGGCCGACGGCGGAACATATCCGTATTATGGGCGATAAAATCACGGCCAAAGAGACGGTTAAAAAGGCGGGTATTCCTGTTGTGCCGGGCTCCGATGGCGGGGTTAATTCCTATGCCGAAGCCAAGAAAGTTGCTCAGAAAGTTGGTTTTCCACTCTTGGTGAAAGCGGCGGCGGGCGGCGGCGGACGCGGGATGCGTTTGGCCGAAACGCCAGATGATCTGGAAGAGGCTTTATCGTCGGCCCAGCAAGAAGCCATTGCCGCTTTTGGCGACGGAGCCGTCTATTTGGAGCGCTACCTGACAGGGCCGCGCCATATTGAAATTCAAGTCTTGGCTGACACGCATGGCAATGTTGTGCATTTGGGCGAGCGTGATTGTTCACTCCAGCGCCGCAACCAAAAAGTTTTGGAAGAAGCACCCTCCCCGACCCTGACCGCCAAAGAGCGCGAAAAGATCGGAAAAATTGTTGCTAAGGCGATTAAGAAAATCGGCTATCGCGGCGCAGGTACGATTGAGTTTCTCTATGAGAAAGGCGAGTTCTTCTTCATTGAAATGAATACGCGCTTACAAGTCGAACATCCTGTGACCGAAGAAATTACAGGCATTGATCTGGTGCGCGAGCAAATCCGCGTCGCCGATGGACAGCCGCTTAATTACACGCAAAAAGATGTGCAGTTTAAAGGCCATTCCATTGAGTGCCGGATTAATGCCGAACATCCCCGCACCTTCGCGCCGTCCCCTGGCAAAGTTATCGATTTTCACGCCCCCGGCGGTATGAATACACGGCTCGATAGCGCGCTCTATGCCGGCTATTCCATCCCGCCCCATTATGACAGCCTCATCGGCAAGCTCATCGTC
This sequence comes from uncultured Hellea sp., assembly GCA_964472905.1. GTDB lineage: Bacteria > Pseudomonadota > Alphaproteobacteria > Caulobacterales > Maricaulaceae > Hellea. The sequence continues at coordinate 1,446 of CAYYMI010000008.1, forward strand.
TGGGGGCATACGCGTGAGGGGGCAATCTTACGCCTGCGCCGCGCCCTCGGCGAAATGGTGATATCAGGCATTCAAACCACAAAACCCCTCCACGAAGCCCTGCTCGATAATGAAGATTTCCAGAAGGGGGATTACAATATCCACTGGCTGGAAAAGTGGCTGGAGGAGCAGGGGTAGATTTTCACATAAAGTTTGCGGCAAAGATCCTACCCACAAGGGGTAGGATGACGTTAAAGTTTAATGTTTTATTTCGTCATCCTAGGGCTTGTCCCTAGGATAACGATATTTGAAAACTATGGCCTTTCGTAAAAGCCTTCCCTAGATGTCACCTTCACAGTCTTACGACCCATAGCAGGCCCTGCCGCGCCCATGGCTAATGCTATCTTCCGCCCCTTACTCGCGCTAACACGGCCTTGCCAAGCCTCGGGGCCGCCGTCTCTGAGGCGTTCGCCGATTTCGCGGTAAACGGATAATGCGGCACTTATCGCCCATGCACATCTGTAGGGGAGTTCTTTGATGCCAACTTTCGCGCTCTGATAATATTGTTCCGCAATATCGAGTTGCTCACAGGCCGCTTTATGGGCGGCAGGCCAGTTTTCAGTTTTCGTAAGATTTGCCGCGTCTATCGGCGCGCCATGTTTTGTGAGCAAATCTTGGGGTACAAAAACGCGGTCGGCGCGGGCATCATCAATGACGTCGCGTGCAATATTAGTGAGCTGAAACGCAAGACCCAAATCAGAGGCACGGTCGAGCGTCGCCTCATCTCGTACGCCCATAATATTGGCCATCATCACGCCAACCACCCCGGCAACATGATAGGAATAATCCAAAACATTATCGACGGTTTCATAGACGCGATCTTCGGCATCCATTTCGAAACCCTTGAGCAAATCAAAAGGGTGTTTGTGATCTATTTCGTGGATTTTGACGACACGGGCTAGACCCGCAAAGACAGGGTTGTCGGTTGGTACGCCCGCAAGCGCGTCAGTCGTATCACGGCGCAGGCGTTCTAGTCTTTCGCCCTGCCCCGTCTTGTAATCCGCGATTTGGCCGTGGCCCATTTCTTGGCCATCAATCACATCATCGCAATAACGGCACCACGCATAGAGCATGGACGCATCATCACGAAGTTCAGGCGGGAGAACACGCGAGGCCAGTGCAAAAGACTTGGAGCCTTTTTTGATAGAGGCGTGACCAAATTGGGTAACAGAGTCCAACGAATTACGCGCCGCCGAAAAAGTCGAACTTACCTAAAGGTACACCATTATGGCGTAGAATATTATAAACCGTGGTTACATGAAAATACATGTTCGGGATGGTGAAACCAGAGAGATAGCTTATACCTGTAAACTCCATTTCACGTGGGCCCATTTGAAGCGAGAACTCTCGGCCTTCTTGACCATCAAGATCATCTGCTGATACCTTAGCGACATCCTTTTTAGCCCGCTCAAGTAAAGCATAAAGCTCTGCAAAGGTTTCTTCGCCGCCTTCATAATTTGGCGGCTCTTGATCCGCGACGCGATAAGGCGCATTTTTCGCGAGAGCAGCGACCGTAGAAACCTGCTTTTTCAGAGGCCACATATCGGGCGCAAGGCGCGCATTTAAAATAACATCGGCATCAATTCCGCGCTCTTCAATATTAGCTTCCGCCTTTCGCAAAACATGCTCAAGATTATCGAGCATTGTCGGCAAAGCGCTCATGACATTTGACATCGAGAGTTTAGACATAGTGTTTCCTAATTGTTACTGGGCCAACCCGTTGATTTAAGTTTTGATAGCACGCCGTCAAAGTCTTCGGCAATAACGCCCGCCGTGGCTTTGGCCGCCCCGACCACGCCCGGAACGCCAGCACCCGGATGCGTACCCGCGCCCGTAATATACATATTGCCGATAACATCATCGCGGTTATGCGGGCGAAACCACGCGGATTGCGTCAGAATAGGTTCAACCGAAAAGGCGCTACCCAGATGCGAGTTCATAATATCGCGAAACCCAAATGGCGTGAGCGTATGGAGGACTTCAAGATTTTCATTCAGCCCCGGAACGGCGTGCTTTTCCAGATAGTCTAAAATCTTCTGCGTATAGGCGGGGCCAATTTCATCCCAATCTAAATCAGCATGACCGAGATGTGGAACAGGCGCGAGAACGTAATAAGAGGATTTGCCCTCTGGCGCCATTGACGTATCCGTCACGCAAGGCGCGTGCATATAAAGCGAGAAGTCATCCGAGAGCTTGCCGCCCTTGCCAAATATCTCCGCGATAAGCTCTTTATAGCGCGGGCCAAATAAAATGATGTGATGTTTTAAATGCTCTGGCGTCGGGGTTTTAAGACCAAAATAAATCACAAAAAGCGACATAGAATGGCGCTTCTTTTTCAGGGCCTTGCCGTAAGCCTCCCCGCGTTTATGTCCGCGCAGGAGCTTGGAATATGTGTGTACCACATCAGCATTAGAGGCGACGAGATCGGCGCTCATCGTCCAGCCATCTTCGGTGCTCACGCCCGTCACACGGTCACCTTCGGTATGGATATCTGTAACTTCTGCGTTCAGGCGCAAATCCCCGCCAATATCTTGGAAGAGGCTGACAAGACCCGCGACGAGCGCGCCTGTCCCGCCTTTGGCAAACCACACCCCGCCTTTACGCTCAAGCGCGTGAATAAGGGCATAGATAGAACTCGTCGCAAATGGATTACCACCAACAAGTAGAGATTGGAATGATAAGAGCTGTCGCGTCTTCTCATCTTTCACATATTTGGACACGCGATTATAAACGCTTTGGTCTGCGCGCAATCGGATAAGCTGCGGCGCGGCGGCAAACATTTGGCTCATCTTGAGGAAGGCCGTTGTGCCGAGCTTTTCATAACCTTCGCGGTAAAGCTCTTGAGAATAAGCTAAGAACTTACGGTAGCCCGCCACATCGTCGGGGTTACGCGCTGCGATTTGCTGCTCAAGGAAGTCTTGGTCATTATTGTAATCCATGACCTCGCCATCTTCCCATTGCAGACGGTAAAACGGATCCACAGGCAAGAGGGTGACATAGTCTTCCATCTTGCGCTCGGTCAGGGTGAATAATTCTTCAAGACAGTCAGGGTCAGTAATCACCGTGGGGCCGCCGTCAAATTTAAAGCCGTCTATTTCATAGACATAAGCCCGCCCGCCCGGCTTATCGCGGTTGTCGAGTAACGTTGTTTGAAAGCCCATCGCTTGCAGCCGTATGGCCAGCGCAATACCGCCAAAGCCTGCTCCAACAACGATAGCTGTGGGTTTTGAGTCAATTGTCTGTGTCACTTATGAGAGTCTCTTTTTAATCTTTCGCGCTTGATAAAGGCTTTTTCCGACAGATTATACAGCGCCTTTGTCACAGGCACAGGCGGTTTTCCAATGAGAATTCTTCGTCGGTCAGACTTAGTCAAAGCACCTGCATAGAAACGTTTTATTAATGGTTCCGAGAGACCGTAAAAGCGCTCTAAGACTTTATAACGTTCTTCAGGTTTTGCAGCTCTGAAAAGCATTCGATTTAACAAACGAAAATATCGTTCGTGCTCCCAATGAGAATTTTGCATCGAAGCTATAAAACTTGGTAACATATCTATGTCATCATTCCAGACCTCACATGCAATTTCATTCGCCATATTCAGTGCTTCTGGAAAACTATAACCTGTTATGGCGTGATAGAATCCCCCCCTAATACCAATAGTCTGTATGTTTTCTAAATATATCACTTTTTTATATGCTGGAAATTCAGCATCAACCGCCAAAGTTATCGGCAACACACCCTTCTCTTGTCGCAGGAGTTCATGATCGCCCCAGCCTTTGGCGTTGATATAATCATCTACGCGGGCTGCGACCTCGTTCTCGGATAATCCTGCCCCATCCGTATAATAAGTATCTTCAACAAGAACTTCATGGTCGGTAAAGGGCAGACAATAGACGAAACGATAGCCGCCTAATTGTTCAACCGTCGCGTCCATAATAATGGGACGTTTCAGGCCATGCGGCTCTTTCGTGCGAATGGTGCGGCCAACAAATTTCTGATAGCCGAGGAAAACATTCTCATTGGGCTCAAAACCACGCGCATCCAAAACACATTTTGCTGAGAGTTTTTTACCGGTTTTTAACGTAACAGTCTCAGAGCCTAGATCATTCACTGGTGTGTTTAACTTAACCTCTAACTGCCCACTTTCAATATACGGCTGAATACAGGCCCGTAATGTGTCGCTATTGCCTGTACAATAGGTGATATCCAATGTGCGCTCTCGCTTTGGAAATTTCACATCATAGCTCTCCCATTGATAGGCAATGAAAGGCTTTATCCAACCCCTCAGGCTTTCATCCACATCGGTGAGGTTAAAGGACCATGTATGATCTCCTGCGATTTTATTCGAGGCCTCAATCACCATCACGCTAAGCTCCGGGTTTACATCTAGACAGCGCCACGCCGTGAGCAGGCCCGACAGCCCTGCCCCGACAATAATCATATCTGGTTGATCTATTGGCATTTATCCTCTGAGGCAAATTTGGTCGTGCAGGTGCGAATGATTGTTATGCTGTCCATAAAGACATTCAGCGGAGCTCACAATGCGCAAGATTGCCCTATCCATACTCCTTGGTGTGATGAGTTCATCACAGGTAAGATGGAGGATGACACCGCTTCAGGCCATTCAAATCTCAACCATAAATCACGCGAATCTGTTTGGTATGTCGCACGATATTGGATCTATCGAGGCGAGAAAATATGCCGATATTATCGCCGTAAAAGGGAACCCATTAAAAGACATAACAGTCCTTGAGCACATAAAATTTGTCATGAAGAATGGTAAATCTTACAAAAATAACCCTAGGTTACATTTAAATTACAATTTAGCGACCTAAGGTATATTCATAGTTATTATATAAGAATGAGGTACGTCCTCAAATAAGAGTTTTTATAAAAATATTTGAAAACAATAACTTAATAGAAAAAAATCAAAAAAATCGTAGGAATCACTCCCCTTTTTCTATTTTATAACGTATATAGTGATATCCTATCTTTGATAGGAGGACGGGTAGCGAGGTTGCCCCACATCGGCTAAGCTGCTCGTCCAACCTTTATAAACCACCACATATACATCCCTATTTTTCGGACTGGTATTTTATATCTGGCTGATAGTTCTCATCATGCTTAGCAAGGACTTCGCTTGCGGTGAAAGATGTCTGACTCGTCAGAACACCTGTAATAACGACGCCCTGACCTTCTCGAAATAAATCAGGTAAGACGCCTGTATATGTCACAGTAATAGGCGCGGCCATTTCGCGTTCAAAATCTTTGATTTTAAACGCCGTCGTTAACTGCCCATCTTTTACAACGCTGCCATCAATGACCAATCCTCCAATTTTGAATGTATCTGAAGCTGGGATAAATCCATCCGCAACAACATCGCTGGGGTTATAAAAAAACTGCGTATTCTCTTGAAGGGCTGATAACAAAAGGAAAACGCCTGCTGCCAATATCACCGCAAATATTGCAATTAATCCTATGCGTCGGCTTTGAAGGGGCGTGGTCATTGCAAATTACCTTTTAAATTGGTGTCGCAATATGGGTGACAGGGCAAAAAGTGCAAGGCATAACGCCACACTATGGCTGAGCTATTTTCACGCATTGGCGTCACAGACTATGAGAAGGTAAGTATTGAGATTACCGATCTCACAATGTCCCGCGGAAACGCTGCCCTATTCTCGGGCCTTTCTGTTCACGTCACTAATAAAGATATCTTATGGATTCACGGTGATAACGGAATAGGCAAGACAACCTTGTTAGGTGCTTTAGCGGGCCTTTATCATTTCAACACTGGTTCAATATCATGGATGGCAGATTCTAAACCTTGCGAGGCAGGCCACATCATTGCCTATCAACCCCATCCAAGTTACGCCAAAGCGGCTCTGACGACCAAGGAAGACTTAACGTTTTGGGCAAAGCTGCATCGATCTCATTATCCTATTGATGTCGCCCTGCATGATGTTGGGCTTCAGTCCAAAATACATGTACGCACAGGCAAATTATCCGCAGGACAAAAGCGGCGATTATCACTTGCTAAATTACTGATCAGCGAAAAGCCTATCTGGATTATGGACGAGCCAGCTGCTGCTATGGATAGCGACGGTGTGGCGCTCATTGATCGTCTCATAGAAGCTCATACTAAACGCGGCGGCGTGGCAATTATTGCCTCACACGGGGCGGCCCGATCATTATCACAAGCCACACGTATTCTAACCCTAAAGGCCATGACATGATCATGAGCATTATAAAACGCGATATTACCTTGGCTTTAAGGTCAGGCGGCGCGTGGCTGTATGGCGTCTTTTTCTTTGCTGTTTTTATTGCGCTAAGCGCGATTGCCATGGGCGGAACTCTCAATCTTATCAGACCATTTGCCCCCGCTCTTATTTGGCTATCCGTTATTTTTTCTGCAATGCTATCATTTCCGTCTATCTTTCAATCCGATTTTGAAGATGGTAATTTAGCCCAATTGAAAATATCTGGCCTTAGCCTTGTAAACCTATGCATAGCCAAAGCTCTCAGTTTCGCTCTCATCTCAATTATCCCGCTCATCATAGCAACACCTTTTGCGGCTCTGCTTTTTGATATGCCCAAGCCGACACTGATAGCTACCTTACTGTCTATCGCTATAGCCGCCCCTGCCCTCTCAATTTACGGTGTATTTTCCGGTGCAGTTTTGGCAGGGCGGCAGGGCGGCGGATTTCTGATTGTCCTTATCACAACACCTTTCCTTATCCCTTTACTTATCTTCGGCGTAGAAGCCATTAACAGCTATAGCCAATCGGGATTGGGAGCTTTGGAATTTCGCGTGCTTATTGGTCTCAGTCTTATTGCGATTGCCGTGGGTTTACCTGCAGCGAGTGCCGCCTTAAAAGCCAACCTTGAATAATATGATTAATTACCTCGCCAACCCTGTTCGGTTCTTAAAGTTTGCCAAAATCGCAACGCCTATTTTCGGATGGCTTGCCTTAGCAGCCTTTATATGGGGGCTGTATTTGGCTCTTATTGGATCTCCCCCTGCCATTGAACATGGGCAATCCGTGCGCATGATGTATGTCCATGTGCCCGCAGCGTGGTGCGCGCAAATGGCTTATACCGCGCTGGCTATTGCTAGTCTTGTCAGTTTCATATGGCGTCATCCCTTAGCCGATAGCGCCGCGCGAAGCTTTGCTGTGCCTGGAACGGCCTTTACTTTTCTAGCTCTTGTGACAGGAAGCCTCTGGGGGAAACCAGCTTGGGGAACTTGGTGGCAATGGGACGGACGTATGACATCCGTTTTAATCTTGCTCTTTATCTATCTGGGTTATCTTGCCATTTGGAATATCATTCCCGAGCGCAAACGTGCAGCGCGGCTAGCCAGTATTTTAGCCATGGTCGGTTTCATCAATATTCCGATTATTAAATTCTCGGTCGATTGGTGGAACACGCTTCATCAACCTGCCAGTATTTCAACACCCGGCGCTCCCGGCATGCCGCTCGAAATTTTAACACCGCTGTTAGTCATGGTCTGCGCCTATACGCTTTTATTTGGTTGGCTATCACTCAGGAATATCGAAGGTGATATTATCAAAAGCCGTAACACTCGAGCGCAGAAAAAGCCTGCCGCCACCGTAACGATTGAGACGCTTTGATGTTAGAATTTGGCAAAAACGCGATCTATATTTGGGCGTGTTACGGTATTAGCGCAATTGTGCTTGGTCTTTTAATTATCCGCGCGTGGCGCACGCCTAAGCAATAATGCCGGATTCGCACACTGACATAACCTTCCTTGGAAATACGCCTTATGAACGTCTCAAAGCGCTGATGAAGCGCCTGCGCCAAGACTGTCCTTGGGATAGTCAGCAGAGTTTCAAAACCATCGCGCCCTATACTATCGAAGAAGCCTATGAAGTCTCCGACGCCATAAACCGCAATGACATGAGCGGTCTGCGCGAAGAATTGGGTGACCTTTTATTCCAAGTTTTGTTTCACGCCGAAATGGCCTCCGAAGACAAAGAAGGATTCACTCTCGATGAGGTCAGCGACGCCCTCGTGCGTAAAATGGCCGACCGCCATCCGCATGTTTTTAAAAGCGGTGACAATAACGTCATCCCTAAACTCTCTTGGGAAGCTTTAAAAGCGAGGGAGCGTAAATCTAAAGGCCATGACAGCCTGCTTGATGATGTTGCCCTTGCCCTGCCCGCTTTAATGCGCGCCGAAAAGTTACAAAAACGAGCGGCCCGTGTGGGATTTGATTGGCCCAATCTTGAAGGGGTGTTTGCAAAAATCACAGAAGAAACACAGGAAGTCATAGAGGCCATAGAGGCGGGCGATAAAGATGCGATTGAAGACGAAATCGGCGACCTTATTTTCGCCGTTACAAACCTCGCCCGCAAAACAGGCATCGACCCCGAGCACGCCCTCCGCCGCACCAATGACAAATTCTCAAAGCGTTTTAAATATATCGAAGCCCAAGCCAAAGCGGAAAGCAAAGATATCTCGGAACTAAGCTTGGAAGAAATGGAATCGATGTGGCAAGCGGCTAAGGGTCAGTAGCGATTATACTGCGAATATTTTCTTTAAACCGCTCGCCTAATGCCTGTTCTTGACCCGTCAAAGCGAATATTAGGTTTTTCAGTGACCCCCAAACACAAGCCCTTATCAACTCACCAAATCCTTATGCCTTGCGCGTAGTTTCCCTGCATCAGACTCAGACAGCCGTACATCCATTTCGCAGGTGCCATTGCGTTTGGTTCGCTCTTTAATGACATGACCATTTTTATGCAGCCATGCTCTGACGTCATATTGTTGCGGCGGGACATCGACGTGGAGGATTTCATCCCCTGCGGTGAGGTGATCTTCAATGCCTTGCGCAAGGCGTTCTAATCCCGTTTTAGCGTGGCAGCTAATCGGAAAGGCTGACATCATGTCTTCTAATTCAATCGACGCCTGAGCGCGTTCTTCAATCTTATCCATCTGAACATCGCCCAAGAGGTCAATCTTATTCCAGACTTCGATGATGTCCTGACCATGTTCGGGGCCCGCTTTAATCTGATCTAGGACTTGCATAACTTCTTCGCGGCGGCGTTCTGTCAGGGGGTCAGAAATATCGCGCACATGAATGAGCAAGTCCGCCTCTTTGACTTCCTCAAGCGTTGCACGGAAAGCATCAATGAGATCCGTCGGCAAGTCCGATATAAATCCAACCGTATCAGAGAGGATAGCAGGCTGACCACTGGGCAGGCGCAACACGCGATGTGTCGTATCCAGCGTAGCGAAGAGCATATCCTTGGCAAAGACGCCGCCTTCAGTCAGCAGGTTAAACAAGGTCGATTTGCCGGCATTGGTATATCCTACCAAAGCGGCGACGCGCTCTGGCGCGCGCTTGCGTTTCTGGCGCTGCAACCCGCGCGTTCTGCGCACTTGATCAAGCTCCCGTTTAAGCTTGGCAATTTTATCATTAAGCACCCGGCGATCACTCTCGATCTGGGTTTCTCCTGGGCCCGCAACAGTTCCCGTGCCGCCGCGCTGTCTTTCCAAATGGGTCCATGTGCGGACTAATCGTGAGCGCTCATAACCAAGGCGCGCCAATTCAACCTGAAGCTTACCTTCTTTGGTAGCCGCTCTTAGGCCGAAAATTTCTAAAATGAGCCCCGTGCGGTCAATAACCTTCGCTTTCCACAAGCGTTCTAGATTACGCTGCTGAACTGGCGTGAGCGAGGCATTGACGATTATGATAGACACGTCATGCGAACGCGCCTCAGCACCCGCCTCTTCAATTTGACCAGAGCCAAAAAAGTTAGAGACCTTTAGGTCACGAATAGGGATGATACGGGCGGCTTTGGTATTAACCCCTAAAGCTTCGGCTAATCCAACAGCTTCCTCTAGATCGTAATCTGCATCCGCCGCGCGGTCATTTCCGAAGCGCGGATGTAAAACTAATGCATTTTCAACTGGGGTTTCTACGGCTATCATAGATAATAGACGCTAGCCCTCATCCGCATCTGCCTCAGCATCAAACATCTGAACAGGCCCAGAGGGCATAATTGTCGAAATAGCATGTTTATAAACAAGCTGTATTTGTCCTTCACGACGGAGTAAAACACAGAAATTATCAAACCATGTGACAACGCCTTGTAATTTCACACCATTAACGAGGAATATCGTCAAAGGCATTTTAGATTTCCGGACTGAATTTAAAAAAGTATCTTGAAGGTTCTGTTTCTTGTCACCAGACATTGCGTTTTCCTTAGTTATAATTGTTTTTATGCGATTCGTTGGTCGCAACCCACCGAGGTCTATTTAATGAGACACAGCCCTGTGTGGCAAGTCTATAGTTGCCAATACTGCGTATTTTTACAGTTGAGAACAATTAAGATTAGATAATCTTTAAAAGCTTATCGTTGCCAAAAAGAGGGTATAAACAGAACCAAAACGGCCAAGACTTCCACTCTACCAATCAGCATAAATATGGCTGAGATCATTTTTTGAGAATTGTCAAAATCAGCATAGGTCATTCCGCTTTCAGGTAAAGAGGCCGGCAATAAAGGCCCCATATTGGAAATTGATGCTGCCCCCGTGACGACAGCATCTTCAAGCCCAAGGCCAGTTGCCCCTAAGGCTAAAACGGCAAGACCATAAAAGAGCGTATATCCAAAGAAATACATCCAAATTGATAAAAAGGCGCGATCAGCAATTTGCTGTCCTTGAAAACTAACAGGAATGAGGCGCGACGGATGCGTTAGGCGGCCTAAATCCGTAAATAAATGCCTAAACAGTAATAATATTCGAATGATTTTCACGCCGCCAGCCGTGGATAAAGCCGAACCCCCAATGAGAGCGACGGAAATCAATACAACGGATGGCAACATTTCAAGCCCAATCACATCATAATCGAAACCTGCCGTACTGACAAAAAACATAGATTCTATGAGCAGTGTATAAGCTTGGGACGGCCCGACAATAAAAAGACCTAGGGCGAATAAAGTTCCTATCATCACAAATAGGCCGCGATTTTCAGCGTTTCTGAATAAGGATAATAAATTTCTCCATCGCCGAAATCTTAAAAAATCCCACAAAATAGAAATATTCATGGCTCCCATGACCGTGAAGATCGCGAGACAAAAGACGCCAAAGCGGCTCACATAATCACTAAGCCCGCCACTTTGCGGCATCAAGCCACCCGTAGAAACCCCGCTGAGAGACAAACAAAGCGACGAAAACAAATCAGTTCCGCTTAAAACTAAAAACCCAAAACAAAGTGCCGCTAATAATGCATATACGCCCGCAACAAATCGGCCAATTGATGTTAAGCGGGTAAAGAGTTCTTCTTTGTCCAGCGTGAATAGCCTAGATCGGTGAACCCCGGTGCCCGATAAATTCAAGGCCGCCAAAATAACAACGGCAAATGTCGCAACGCAAACGCCACCAAACCATTGAACTAAAGACCGCCAAAGCAATAAAGCTTTGGGTAACTCATCGGCATTTAATGCGCTGGCACCTGTTGTTGTAAAGGCTGAAACAGCTTCAAAATAGGCAGACGATAAATTTGGTGTTGCTCCAAGTGTAATATACGGCAACGCCATAATAACCGGCATCACACTCCAAAAAAGCAATAAAAATAGCAACGCATCTGCCGTCGTTTCTTTTGCCGGCGTGTTATATGTCGTCGCAATAAGGGTAACACCCATTACGCCCACCCCGAGCGTCGCAGCCGCTAAATTTATGGCAGAATTTAAATCCAGCATCAAAAACGCGGACACGGAGGTCACCGCCATCAAAAGCGCGCAGATAACAAAACTATTACCCAGCCACAGGATGATGCGCGTCAACGCCATTTAAAAATAATCCGAGCTTACCCTGAACATTTGTTCAATATTTTTAAGGGCTGTTTTTTCAGCCAATAAAACAATATGATCGCCCTGTTTAATGACCGTTTCAAAATCAGGGAATTTCACTTGACCTTTATGAATAATAGCGCCGATCGCAACTCCATCAATGATGCCAGCTTCGCCAACTGTTTTCCCTGCTAATGGCGAGGTTTCTAGCACCTCTCCTTCCATGACTTCAGCACTTCCATTTTCAAGAGAATAAACATCTAATATACGTCCGCGGCGAACATGGCGTAAAATAGATGAGATAGTACTCGCCCGAGGGTCGATAATCATATCAATCCCAAGTTCATTTTGCATATCCTGCATCGAGACTTGATTGATAAGCGTAATGGTATTTGAAGCGCCTAGTTTTTTCGCGAGCACCGCGCATAAAATATTAGTTTTATCATCATTGGTCAGACATATTACCATCTCTGATTTTGCAACGCCGGCTTCTTCCTGAATATCTGCATCCATAGCGTCGCCATTCAGAATAACCGTTCGCTTTAAAGCTTCGGCAGCACGCTCGGCCTGTGCCTTGTCGCGCTCAATTACACGTACGCGAATACCAGAAATACTTTCTAGCTCCTTAGCCACATAAGAGCCAATATTTCCGCCGCCAATAATAACGATATGGCGGGCTTTATTTTCTCGGTTACCGACAATTTCTAGCAAACGCGTTGCGTGATCAGATTGCGTGATAAAATAAGCATCGTCACCAACATTTAGAGGATCAGTTGGAACAGGGGCGAATATTTCACCATCGCGTTTAACGCCCACAATCGCCGCATGTAGGCCTGAGAATAAATCAGGGATTTGTTTTATAGGCGTGTTTACAATCGGACAATCTTCATCAATTTTGACGCCTATCATCTGAACGCGGCCTTCTGAAAACCCAACAACATTAAAGGCGCCTGGCGTATTTAAACGCCTTAAAATGCCTTTACCGATCTCTATCTCTGGCGAAATGATGATATCAATAGGCATATTTTCACGGCTATATAAGTCGTTATATTCACTCTCAAGATAGCTTTGTGCCCGCACACGCGCGACTTTTGTAGGGACATTAAAAAGGGAATGCGCGACTTGGCACGCGATCATATTGACCTCATCAGAATAGGTCACAGCAATAATCATATCGGCGTTTTCAACACCTGCTCGTTTTAGAACCTCAGGGTGAGACCCGTGCCCAACAACACCACGAACATCGAGCTCAGTTGTAATATTACGAATAAGGTCAGCGGACAGATCTACGACAGTCACCGTATTATTTTCACTGGCCAACCTTGAGGCCAATCCATAGCCCACACGTCCTGCTCCGCAGATAATGACACGCATTGCTTTAAAGTCCCTTGCTTAGTCGTCTCGACCGTTCGCGCCCAACCCTAAGGATTTGAGTTTACGATGCAAGGCCGAACGCTCCATACCCACAAAGCTTGCTGTGCGAGAAATGTTACCGCCAAAGCGTTCGATTTGAGCTTGCAAATATTCTCTTTCAAAATGTTCTCGCGCGTCACGCAGAGGCATAGCAATCATTTTCTCGTTCTCATTTGCCCCTGCCGCTGTTCGCACAACAGATACTTCGGGCGGTAAAGTCTCTAGCGTGATGGGCTGGGAAGGCTCTCCCGTCGCTAGAATCAATAAACGCTCAACATTATTGCGAAGTTGACGAACATTACCGGGCCAATCATGGGCTTGAAGGGCCGCCATAGCGTCATCCCCAATTTTACGGGCAGGTAATCCTGTTGATGCCGCTAATTGCTCAATAAAATGCTCAACAAGTTCAGGGATGTCTTCACGACGACCCGTAAGAGCTGGGGCTTCAAGCGGCATAACATTTAAACGGTGATATAAATCTTCTCGAAAACGTCCCAACTCTACGTCCTTAGTGAGGTTTCGAGATGTAGATGTAATAACCCTGACATCAACCTGCACGTCATCCTGACCGCCAATGCGGTGGAACCGTTGCTCTACAAGCAATCGTAATAATTTACCCTGTGTTTCCAGCGGCATATCGGCCACTTCGTCAAGATAAAGCGTCCCGTTATGAGCACGTTCCAAAAGCCCTACTTTCGACGTTGTTCCGTCTTCATCCTCAACCCCAAAAAGCTCTTCTTCGACACGTTCAGGCACCATCGACGCGGCGTTAACCGCTTTAAATGGCCCTTTGGAACGGCCAGAATGTCCATGTAATAACCGCGCAATTAATTCTTTACCTGCCCCAGATGGCCCTGAAATTAACACACGGCTATTGGTCGGTGCTACGCGCTCTATTTTTTGACGCAGCTGCATGATTTGGGCTGAAGAGCCGACAAGCTTGTTATCCGTCGGTGTTTTACCCTTTAACTCTTCATTTTCTTGCCGCAAACGAGAATTTTCCAAAGCACGGCTAACGGTTACAAGTAACTTATCTGCCTTAAACGGTTTAACAATATAATCATAAGCCCCCTTACGAATAGCTGACACAGCCGTCTCAACAGTACCATGTCCGCTTATGATGATGACGGGAAGATTAGGATGGATAGACTTTACATTATCCATAAGCTCGATCCCATCCATGGAGCTACCTTTCAGCCAAACATCCAGGACTATCAGTGATGGTTTACGAGCCTTAATCGCATCAAGCGCGCCTTCGCTAGTCCCTGATTGCCGAACTTCATAGCCTTCATCAGATAGAATTCCAGCTATCATTTCACGAATATCATCTTCGTCTTCTACAATTAGAACGTCATATTTCATGAGAGACCTCCGCTAGCCGCGTGACTAGCATCTTTAGTGATAAAAATATTACTTTGAAAATCGACATCTTGAACATCACCCTGAGGGATAATCAGTTCAATCACTGCCCCTTGTTCGGCGTCGTCACGATCGTGTAATGAGAGTGACCCGCCGTGATCGGCAGCAATACGTAAAACTATGGCCAAGCCTAATCCTGTACCGCTATCGCGCGTGGTCACATAAGGTTCTAAAAGTCGTTCCTTATCAGGCACTGGCCATCCCATACCATTATCGGAAACACGGATTTTTATGGTATCATCAATTACAGATACCAGTGTTCGAATACGCCCTTCATGTTCATCAACGCCATGTTCAGAAACGCGCCGCATGACGGATTCTGCTGCATTTTTATAAATGTTTGTCAGAGCCTGATTAACTAGTCTCTCATCACACATGACCAATAAATCTTCTCCCATTTGATGTTCAAAAACAAAATCAATGTCGGGAAAAGCAACGCCTTGCGCGAATAGAACATCTTCGAATAATTTTTTGATTGGAACAGGCGCAAATTTAGGCGCTGGCATGCGGGCAAAGGCGGAGAACTCATTGACCATTTGCTCAAGCGATTCCACTTGCCGAATAATCGTCTGGGTACAATTTTCAAATACATCGGGATCGGTTTTAATTTCTTTTTTATATTTTCTTAAAAGACGCTCCGCCGATAACTGAATAGGCGTCAAAGGGTTCTTGATTTCATGGGCAATGCGGCGCGCCACTTCGCGCCAAGCCGAATGTCTTTGGGCTGAAACCAAGCGCGTCATGTCATCAAATGTCAAAACCCATCCCGTATCATTGCGAACGCCTTGATAAGCGGAAACCCGTAAGTCAAAATTTCGAACGCCAGTATCCGTATTAAAATTCACCTGATCTTCGGCAGTCCCTAAAATACTGTCTCTTGCCTTGTTGAAAGCCGGAGCAAATTCATGCAAGACATCTTGGATTGGATATCCAAGAAAAATATCTTCGCGGGATCCCAATAATAAACCCGCAGACTCGTTCATGAGCGTTATACGGCCTGATTGCGTCAACCCAATCACCCCTGCCCGTACGCCAGACAAAACGGCTTCGGAAAACTGTCTGCGTTGTTCAGAAATATCATGCTCTTTGACAAGCTCAGCCCGCTGCGAATTAAGCTGATTAGACATTCGGTTGAAGGCGCTGCCCAGATCAGACATTTCCCCCCAATCTTTCCCGACATCTACTCGGGCGTTCATATCGCCTGAGCGTATTCGTTCTGCAGCATTTATAAGCCGTCCTAACGGATCAATAATTCGGTTGGCAACTCCAAGACCTAACCAGACCGCCGCAAATAAAATCAGCAAAGCCGTTTGAATAAACGTCAGTAAAAATATGCGCCCCATCAAGGACTGGTTATCAGCAAATTTATCAATAGCTGTTGTGGCATTGGCGATACCCGTCAAACTCGACAAAACAGGGCTTTCAGACTGTAAAAGCTGACCAACATAAAGATATGTATCGCGATAATTTTCAAGCTCAGTAACCGCGATCAAGTAATCTAAATCATCGCGTCTTTGAAACGCAATTTCACCTTCTTCAAGACCTTCAAACACGCCTGGAAGCGGTATTTCAAAGAGCGGTGCAGCGGGACTCTCAACACGGGTTAAGACATACCCATCTTTTCGAATGATATAAACGGCATCTAAATCTCGAACTCGAGACATAATTTGTAAATCAGCTGTATAAGATATGCGTGAATTAATAATGGTTGGCCGGCGGTTGAGTTCCGTTTTGACGGTTCTGACGGCGCGCCCCAACTCAGACATTTCTTGCTCAACATAGTCGCCTAAAATCGTGCGGGCAGATTCGATATTGCTACGAACATTAGATCCGAAAAGGTCATTAATGTTTCGGCTGATGAGAGTAGTTGAAAACGCTCCAACAATAACCGCTGGGGTTAACGCGGCGAGGCTAAAAATAATAACAAATCGCCTATGGAGTAAGGGCGCAGACTGACGAGTCGATTTTGCAAAAAGAACGGACCAAGTTCTATAGCCCAAATATCCTCCTAAAAGCGCAATAAGCCCCATATTAAACAGTAAAATAGAATAGGCTCTGGCTGAGCGTTCGGGGTTACCAGATAGAGAGAACAAGGTTCCGATAATCGTCAAAGCGATGGCCGCAACAAAGGCTATTCCAAAAGCGGCTGACCTCGCAATGCGCGGCGCACGGCGTAATCCAGGCAAGCTCTGCGAATTCGAAATAGATATTGGTTTTTGCTGGTTCATCTAAACCATAAAAAACGCGCAAAAGCGCTCACTGTCACCCTAATACCGCACTGTTGCAAAAAATCAACACTTCAGATTGGTTTAACTAATATCAAGTGTTTTCAAACGCGTTCTTAAGGTGTTTCGATGGATACCTAACTTATCAGCCGCCTTCGCACGGTTTCCGCCGGTCAATCTGAGGGCCTCTACAATGAGAGGCCGTTCAACCCAAGCTAAGGCTGTTTGATAATGAGATTCAGCGCCCTCTATTGGCTCAGAATTCAACAAATGCCGGCACGCCAGCTCCAATTGCGTTTCCATTTTGACGTCTTCTTCCGAAGGTCTCTCAGACAAGATATCTTTAGAAAATTCTTGC
Source organism: uncultured Hellea sp. (assembly GCA_964472905.1). Taxonomy (GTDB): domain Bacteria; phylum Pseudomonadota; class Alphaproteobacteria; order Caulobacterales; family Maricaulaceae; genus Hellea. The sequence goes on from CAYYMI010000008.1 coordinate 18,713, forward strand.
AAGACCATATCGGCCGTAATGATATCATCCGAATAAAGAAGAGCTAGGCGCCTGACCAAATTTTCTAGCTCCCTGACATTGCCCGCCCAGTTATGTCTGTGAAGAATATCCAGCGCCTCTGTTTCAAAACGGCGACTACCCGCCGATGATGTGCTGGATAAGAAATTTTCAGCCAATTCATAAATATCTCGGTCCCGCGCGGATAAAGGCGGAATACGAATCTCGGCAACATTAATACGAAATAAAAGGTCATCACGAAAATGTCCTTCCGAAGCCAATCTGCGCAAATCCTTACGCGTAGCCGATAGAACGCGCGGACGGTCGGACAAAGCTATCCGTTCTGATTCCGTCATAACAGCCAAAAGCCGCTCTTGCTGTTGCATGGAGAGCTCAGCAATTTCATCAATATAGATATCCCCGCCATTGACCTTTTGAAGCGTCAAAGACGTATTTTCAAAATCCGTCGTGCGTAAAAAAGGTCTGTCCTTACGCGCGCCGCCATCGTGAATGAGTTTGGCGACCAAATCTTTACCCGTGCCGACAGCCCCTTGAATAAGAACCGGGAGGTCGCCTGAAGCAAAGCGAGATACCGCGCGATAAACAGGCTGCATAGCTGGGCTTCGCCCGATCATTGGTAATTTTCCAAGCTCGGCGCTTATCTTGTTTCTGCGCGGATTTACGCTCTGCCCCGCTCGGGTCACAGCTTGGGTGACATCATCCAGATCGAAAGGCTTTGGGACATATTCAAAGACTTTATGCCGTCCTGATTTCAGAGCCGTATTAACAGTGTTGTTAGCGCTGATAATAATAACTGGCATTTTAGGCCGCGCCTGAGCCAGATCAGGCAAACGTTCAAAAACCTCACGACCGCCCATCATCACATCTGTCAGAACAATATCGCCTTGCCCTGCTTGCGCCCATTTCAAAAGCGTCTCCGCGTTATCGGTGGCTTTGACGGAATGCCCTGCTCGTGTGAGGGCTTTGGACAGAACAAGACGCACACTGTCATCATCATCGGCTAACAGAACTTCATATTTCATGACATGTCTCCATCAATTGAGTCTTCCGGCACCGGAAGAAGAAGAGAAAATTTTGTACGTCCTGGACGTGAGCTTACCTCGACGATCCCGCCATGAGCGCTTGCCACTTTGGACACGAGAGCCAAGCCTAAGCCCTGACCTTCAGGTTTACTTGTGACAAAAGGCTGGAAGAGCTGCTCTTTGATATTTTCAGCAACGCCGGGACCATTATCAATAATCCTGATTTCAATGGGCAGATGCCGAGCCGTCTGGTCTGTTATTTTTGAGACTCCGCTTCTAAAGCGGGTTTCCAGTATGATCTCGCCGTTATCTTCTGCTTCTTCAATAGCTTCAGCCGCATTTTTAATAATATTGAGTAAGGCTTGCATTAGCGTATCTGCATCCCCTTTGGCATGGGGTAAGGAGGGATCATATCGTTCCGTGAAAACAAGCTTAGGATTAGCTGATTGTATAACGCGGCGAGCTTGCCGTAAAAGCTCATGAATATTCACACGGTCAGCATTATCAGGGTCTTGATCGCCAAGCGTTTCCATGCGGTCAGCCAAACGCCGAATACGGTCAATCTCAGAACTAATGAGATCAAGTAAGCTTACGCCCTCTTCGCTTTGAACATCGTCCTTGAGAAGCTGAGCGGCGCCTTTAATCCCAGCCAAAGGGTTTTTCAGCTCATGCGCAATCATGCGTCCCATGCCCGATACGACCGCGCCGCCCACTCGGCTTTCGCGAGGTTTTGATCCTGTAAACCAGAGACCTAGCCCTATACCTTTTTCAGCTGGATAAGCCGTGACATGGCAAAGTTCTTCTTCTCGGTCATCGCGCCGAACCATGACGTCTCTCATCGTTAAAGGGGATTGGCTTTCGCTGCATCTGGAAACAATCTGGCGTGTATCATCATCAACATTTAGCAAATCCCAAGGGAGCTGACCTGTCAGTTTACGAACTGATTTACCTGTCCATTCTTGCGCCGATTGATTAGCCCATGAAATGCTCTCAGACTCTGGGTCGATTAAGAAAAGCGGAAATGGCCAATCTTCGGATAAGTTAGGAGGCACTGACTCGCTCATGCCGCAAGCTCCGACTGATCGAGATCGTATAAGCTCGCTAGAATGGCTACGACCTCTTCGGGATCAACAGATCGGCAGATTTGGGATCTCAACTCACGTTCATTGGGCAGGCCCAGATGCTCGACATATCCCGCCAGATGCTTACGCGCGACGCGAATGCCTTTCCCTTCACCATAAAATTTCAAAAGGTCTTGATAATGGGCAATCGCCACGCGGCCCTTTTCGGGCGAGCTTAAAGGCGCCGGTTTTGGTAAACCATCAACAGCCGCAATAATATCACGCAACATCCACGGCGCGCCGACTAATCCGCGCCCAACCATAACGCCATCTGTACCTGATTGAGCCATAGCTTCGATGGCGTCCTCAGGACTGTTAATATCGCCATTGACAAAAACAGGAATGGACACCGCGTCTTTCACCGCTTTCACCGCCGTCCAATCGGCCTGCCCCGTATAAAATTGATTTCGCGTGCGCCCGTGTACAACTAACATGACAACACCAGCTGCTTCGGCGAGCCGTCCAAGCTCTGGAGCATTTAAACAATCAAAATCCCAGCCCAGACGCATCTTTAAAGTGACAGGCACACTCACCGCGCCAATCGTGGCTTCAATCAGCTCAAGCGCATGATCGAGGTTTCGCATCAAGGCGGACCCCGAAAGTCCAGCCGTGACCTTACGTGCGGGGCACCCCATATTGATATCAACAATGGCGGCGCCTGCTTCCTCTGATAGCTTTGCTCCCTCAGCCATCCATTTGGCTTCGCGGCCGACAAGCTGAATCACGAGTGGCTCAATCTCTCCCCCGCCCGCGGCTTTGGCGACAATGTCAGCATGACCTTTGGCAAGAAACTCCCCCGCGACCATCTCGGAGACGACGAGACCGGGCTTGAATTGCTGTAAGACACGCCGAAACGGTAAGTCTGTAATGCCAGACATAGGCGCAACCAAGACGCGCGAGGACAATTCATGCTTGCCGATTCTGGGCATAGGGTTCATGAAGAAGCTCTTAGAGTGCAAAATAGATTTGCACAATATTTCATCATGTCAAAAAGGGTCAGATTGACACGAATTGCACAAATTTTGGTCGCTGCTGGCAAAGGGGTACGGGCTGGGGGCGGCGCCCTGCCAAAGCAATATCAAGCCATAGGCGGCAAAGCCGTATTGAGGCGTACGATTGAAGCCACGCTTGCCGAACCGCGTATCACAGAAACCATTGTCGTTGTGGCCAAAAACGACCCGCATATTACGGCGGTGATAGCTGACTTAGACAATAATATACGAACAGTAACAGGCGGAGCCACGCGAACGGATTCGGTCAAAGCAGGCCTTGCAGAACTTCGAAATAATCCACCCGATTTGGTCCTTATCCATGACGGTGCACGGCCCTTTGTGACATCCTCATTGATTGGCGGCGTAATTGACGCCCTCGCAAGCTACCCTGCCGCCGTGCCCGCATTGCCCATTACAGACGCGCTTAAATCTTTAGGCGGTCAAAGCGTGGACCGTGACCAGCTTCGCCGCGTGCAAACACCTCAAGGCTTTCATTATGATAAAATCTGGACCGCCTTTGCGGCCCTTCCCGAAGGCGCGAGTTTTGCCGATGATATTGAAGTTGCTCATACAGCAGGTCTCGATATTGCCTTCACACAGGGTGATGAGAATAATTTCAAAGTGACATATCCCGAAGATTTTGCCAAAGCCGAAGCCATGCTAATGACCGATACTTATATCGCAACAGGGACTGGCTTTGATGTTCACCGTTATACAGACGGAAACGTGCTCTGGCTTTGCGGCGTACCGATCGAGTGCGGCTTTACTTTGCTCGGCCACTCCGATGCCGATGCAGGGCTACATGCCTTAACAGATGCTATTCTCGGCGCGCTTGCGCATGGCGATATTGGCGATCACTTCCCGCCCTCTGACCCGAAATGGAAAGGGGCCCGCAGCGATAAATTTTTGGTATACGCCATAGAGAAAATCGCGGAACGCGGCGGAAACCTACAACATGTTGATGTAACTCTGATTTGCGAGAAACCAAAAATCAAACCTCACCGCGACGCCATGCGGGCGAAAATTGCCGAGCTTTGCGGCCTACCGCTGACCCGTGTGAGCGTGAAAGCCACCACCACGGAAAAGCTTGGCTTTACAGGACGCGGAGAAGGTTTGGCCGCGCAGGCGAGCGCGACCATAAAGCTCCCAGCATGAACCCACTCCTCAAAGATATCTTTGCTGAGGCCAAATCCATCATCGAATTGGCGAGCGAAAAGGGCCTAACGATAGGCGCGGCTGAGAGCTGCACAGGCGGGTTAATAGGCGGGGCAATAACGGCCCTGCCCGGTTCATCTGCCGTTTTCAAAGGCAGCATTGTTGCCTATGATAATAGCATCAAGACCAAACTGCTTGGGGTCTCGCCTAGCGTGATAGGTAAATATGGCGCGGTCAGCGAAAAAACCGCCGAGCGTATGGCGGCGGGCGCGGTAGAGCGTCTCGGTGTCGATATTGCAGTCTCCGTCACAGGCATAGCTGGCCCCACTGGTGGCACTGAGGACAAACCCGTCGGCACCGTCTGGATGGGTCTCGCGACCAAAGATGGCGTCAGCGCCACCCATTTCGCCTATGGCGATATAGGCCGAAACCGTGTCAGGGATCAGGCCTGTTTTGAGGCACTTAAGGTTGTTTCTCAGGCTTTGAAATCTAACCTTTAGATAGACAAAAAGAAGATAGGCAAAATCTAGATTATCCTTATCATATCAAGCCATGACATCTGGTAGCTTTGATCAAAAAATTGAAAAAACATGTCAACGCCTCACGGGGCGCGCCGCCAAACTCACGGCATGTCGCCGCCTCACTGGCGGAGCGAGTATGGAAACCTGGCATCTGACCTATGGGGGGCAGGATATGATCCTCCGCCGTATGCCCGACGGAGCCGAAGACGTAAATATTGTCTACCGCATTCCGCTCTCAACCGAAGTGGGGGCCATTCGCGCTGCTGTTAAGGCTGGCGTCACAACCCCTGACATTATTGGTGAGTTAATTCCCCAAGACGCTTTGGGCGGCGGCTTTATGATTCATTGTGTTGAGGGTGAGGCGCTACCTTATAAATTTTTCAAAGACACCATTTACACAACAGCGATTGAAAGTCTGACCGAGAGCTGCGCTGCGGAACTGTCACACATTCATTCCGTCCCGCAGGAGGCCTTTCCAAAAGGGATTGTCGATGAGACCACAACGGAATTGCTGGATAGGCTCGAAACGGATTACCGCAAGCACGGTGAAGCTGTGCCTGTCTTTGAACTCGCCTTTCATACTTTGCGCGAAAATATGCCTGAGACAACTGAGCGTGTCTTACTTCACGGGGATTTCCGCATGGGTAATTTGATGATTTCGTCCCAGGGTATTTCGGGCGTCCTTGACTGGGAACTCGCTCATATCGGTGACCCCTCGCAGGACTTGGGCTATATGTGTACTCCGTCTTGGCGGTTTGGAAAATATGATAAAATTGTTGGCGGATTTGGCGAATTAGATACGTTGATAATGGCCTATAATCGGGTCAGTGGACGCAGTATTTCAAAATCATCTGTCAAATATTGGATGGTTTATTCGTCTTTATGGTGGGGCATTTGTTGCCTCAATATGATCGGTATTTGGCGCGAGGGTATAGACCGCGCTTTAGAACGCACAGTTATCGGCAAACGCATGTCTGAAGTTGAAATAGATGTTTTAATGCTGCTTGAGGATATGGCCGGCATCACTCCAAAGACTATTAAATGGGACATGCCTCAATCCCCGTCCTCGCAAGACGATACAAAGGGCGATACAAAAAACATCGAACTTTTACAGGCAATGCAAGGATGGATCGAGACGGACATCATGCCAATATCCGAAGGGAGAGATTTATTTCAGGCCCGGGTCGCGCGCAACGCCCTAGGTATATTGCAGCGCAGTACCGAGATGGGACCTATGTTTCAAGAGGCCCGAAATAGCCGTCTTAAAGCCCTTGGCCTGACACAGGCCGAATTTACGCAGGGACTACGGAACGGCCGCTTGACACTTGCGGATCCCGATATTTCAAATCATTTGCGCCTGACCGCTCTTGAGCGCCTATCCATAGATCAACCCAAATATGCGGGACTGAGAACCGCCCTGAAAAAATGGAGCCAGTAATGCTATTTCATATACCGCAAGAGATAGAAGATTACCTTGGCGAGCTCGACGCCTTTATTGAGGCCGAGATTAAGCCTTTGGAAAATCAGGACGATAACATTCGTTTTTTCGATCATCGCCGCGAACATAGCCGCACAGATTGGGATAATCAGGGCCTACCACGCCATGATTGGGAAGAGCTTTTGACTGAAGCTCGTCGCCGCGCCGATAAAGCAGGACATTACCGCTTCCAACTCCCTGAAGACTATGGCGGAAAAAACGGCGGCAATCTGGCAATGGCCCGCATACGAGAACATTTCGCCCATAAAGGGTTAGGCCTGCATAATGATCTTCAAAACGAGCATTCTATTGTCGGAAATCTCGTTCAACCTCTTATGGTGCGTGACTTTGGCACTCAGCAACAGAAAACCGATTTCATTGCCCCGATGTGTGAAGGGAAAATGATGTGGGCGTTTGGCTTAACCGAAGAGGCCCACGGTTCCGACGCCACACATATGGAAACAACAGCTGTATCTGAAACTTGGGACGGGGTGGCAGGCTGGCTTATCAACGGCGAGAAAATGTGGATCACAGGTCTACATATTGCCAGCCATGTTATGTGTTTTGCTCGCCATGCAGGCGAGGCAGGAAGCCCCAAAGGCATTGGCTGTTTTATAGTCCCGACAGATATTAAAGGATTTGAAATCGGAGAATATATGTGGACATTTAATATGCCCACCGACCACCCGAAATGCTCTTTTAAAAATGTTTGGGTGCCTGACACCTCCGTCTTAGGAGACCCCATGTTTGGCCTAGCTTGCGCCCAACACTTCGTTCACGAAAACCGTATTCGCCAAGCTGCCTCCTCACTGGGAGCGGCTCAATATTGCATAGACGAATCCGTAGAATATGCCAAAGCGCGAAAACCCTTCGGCAAAGCTCTTTGGCTTAACCAGGCCATTCAGTTTCCTCTTGTAGAGCTGCAAACAGAGTCCGAAATGTTGCGTCTGCTCATTTACAAAACGGCCTATGATATGGACCAAATGCCAAAAGTCGAAGTGGCCAAAAATCTGTCCGATAAAGTCGCCATGTGTAATTACCGCGCTAATCGGCTTGTCTGCGAGGCGGCGGACCGCGCCATGCAGGTTCACGGCGGTATTGGTTATTCTCGCCACAAACCCTTTGAACATATTTACCGCCATCACCGGCGTTACCGTATTACCGAAGGGGCGGAAGAAATTCAGATGCGTAAAGTTGGCGGCTTTTTATTCGGGCATATTAAACGCGGTTAATAGATGGAGTCTCGCCGACAAAGAGATTAGACCAACCCTAACCGCGCATACTCCGCGCTTAAGTTCAGCCCCTCACTCTCAATCGGCTTACAAGTTTTCGCAGCGCGGCGTTCGAACGCGCCCATGATGATATCGCTGGCTTTACCCATTTTCTCTCGCACCAAGATATCAAGTGGGAAAACTTTTAGGCTCACATCAACAAAAAACTCTATGGCCGTAGACCCATCAGAGAGGGGATGAAAGCGCCATGTGTTTTCCAAGGTTTTCACCGCGCCGCCTTTTTCGGCTTTGATGACGCGGATGAATTTTTTCTCGCGGTCAACGTGAATGCGCGAGCGAAAACTCTCGCGAAGCATTTTATAAGACACAATCGCTTCGGCTTCGAAATCCGTGTCGCTGATTTTTTTGGTAATACGAAGCGCGGAAATCAGATTGATAAATTCAGGATAGTTTTCAACATCGGCAACCATCTCAAGCAGCTCATCGGCGTCGTGACAAATATGGCGCGTAAACTGCGTGGACGGCATTAAGCGTGCAGCGCTTTGCGCGCCGCTTGCAGTTTCGCAAAATCACTATCGGCATGGTAGGAGGAGCGCGTTAAAGGCGAAGCCGAGACCAGTAAGAAACCCTTTGCTTTAGCAATCGTCTCATAGGCTTTAAATTCTTCGGGCGTGACGAAACGGTCAATCGCGGCATGTTTACGCGTAGGCTGCAGATATTGTCCGATGGTCAGAAAATCTATACCCGCCGAGCGCATATCATCCATGACCTGCATAACTTCTTCTTTGGTTTCGCCGAGGCCGACCATAAGACCCGATTTGGTAAACTGGCTTGGGTCACGCTCTTTGACTTTCTCGAGCAAGCGAAGTGAATGGAAGTAGCGCGCTCCGGGGCGTATTTTGAGGTAGAGCCGCGGCACTGTTTCAAGGTTATGATTAAACACATCAGGGCGCGCATCGATCACGGTTTCCGTAGCGCCCTCTTTGCGCAGAAAATCTGGCGTAAGGATTTCAATGGTCGTCTTAGGCGAAGCGCCGCGAATGGCGTTAATCACATCAACAAAATGCTGCGCGCCCCCGTCCGCAAGGTCATCGCGGTCAACCGAGGTAATCACCACATGTTGCAGCTTCATTTCTTTGACGGCCTCACCGATTTTGGCAGGTTCATCTGGATCCACCGCGTTGGGCAAGCCCGTGGTAATATTACAAAAGGCACAAGCGCGGGTACAAATCTCTCCCAAAATCATAAAGGTCGCGTGAGACTTCTCCCAGCACTCGCCAATATTAGGACAAGCCGCCTCTTCGCAGACCGTCACAAGGCCTTTATCTTTAACGATTTTGCGGGTCTCAGCGTATCCTTTGGAGGTCGGGGCTTTAACCCGTATCCATTTGGGTTTACGTAGGACTTCGCTCTCCGGATTATTGGCCTTTTCCGGATGACGCAGCTTCTCCGTGGGTCTTATATTTTTATTGGTATCAATTAAGGTCGCCATAGGCGCTAAATGGAACTTTGACGCTCAAATAACAAGGGGGAATACGTAACAAGGGCCAGCCTTTACAAAGACATTAGCCCCCGCGTTTAGCCGCTTCGATCGCAGCAATTTTATCAGCGTTCCCAATGAACACCGCCGTTTTTTGGTGTAACTCTGTTACAGGGGCTTTGAGTAGGGATTGATCGCCATCCGTCGAGGACCCACCCATGGCATGAATTAAAAATGACATCGGAATAGCTTCATAGACCAAACGCAAATGACCTTTTTCGTAACCTTTTCGGTTAGCCGATGGATAAGCAAAAATTCCGCCTTGCAATAAAAGGCGTTTCAAATCTGATACCATAGATGCGAACCAGCGCATATTATGTGGTTTGACGGTTCCGTTCTTTGTATCAAGCAATGAGAGGTAATGATCTTGTAGCCACCCATCCCACACTAATTGGTTCGCCCCGTTTATCGCTAATACATCGGCACTAGGCATAGGATCGGGCAAAGCAACAATGTCCCAAGCCTTATTTTTTTGATCGAAAATACCTTTATAGACATTAGGACCGTCAGCGAAATAAGCTTCAAGGTTCATACCGAACACAAAAAAGCCGCCGCTAATAATGTTACTCCCGTTAAAATCTTTAGCGACATCGGCATTTTCAAAAACGCCGAATATTGCGCCAGAGGGAATCCCAATAAGGGCTGATTTAGATCCATCAAGAGGGTCAAGCGCGATGGAATAAGGCCCATCTGATAACTTGCTTAATCCGGGGCGCTCTTCGGAAACGACATAGCGCACATGCTTATCTTGGCTCAACGTTTTGAAAAAGGCTTCATCGGCAATAATGTCAAGCTCAAGCTGATCATCACCTGACTCATTTCCGCTAGCTGCAAATTTTAGGCCAGCACCTTTTTTAAGCTCAGCATAGATGGTTTCACCTGCTGCAAAAAGCGCGGCGTAAATACCTGTAAGTTCAGGCGTTCGGCTTTGAAAGTTTAGAGACATGGATAAGGCCTTATAAGTTTGGGGCAGTAACTAGCGCAGTTCCTACGCCTGAGGGAGTTAAATCCTCACTAATAATTTCAAAAACTTAATCTTCATATATTGGTTGGCGCTATCCCTTGCCTCAGCCTTAAGGGATGCATAAAGTTACGTCAGAAAAATATAAGAATTGGGAGTTGTTATGATTGATGTAAACGCAATGCCAAATTTGGCCGAAATTGTACGCCACCAAGCCAAAATTCGCCCCGATGATGTCGCCCTTTGGTTTGAAGATAATGAAACAAGCTATGCCGAGTTAAATAGACGCTCAAATGCTGTGGCAAATGGCTTAATCGCAGCGGGCGTTGGCCCCAATGACCGTGTGGCTTATTTGGGTAAAAATCTCGATGTTTATTATGAGATGCTCTTTGGGACGGTTAAGACCCGGGCTGTCTTTGCGGCGATGAATTATCGCTTGGCCGGGCCTGAGATGCAATTTGTGTTAGATGATAGCGACTCTGTCGTTCTCTTCGTCTCAGAAGAGTACTACGATATGATAGACCAAATCAAAAAGGATTGCCCCAAGCTAAAAACTATTATTGCTATTGAAGGCGGACGTGAGGATTGGACAGATTATCAAACATGGCGAGACGCGCAAGATAACACTGACCCAACCTTAACGCCCAAAGATGATGATGACGTAATTCAACTTTACACCTCCGGCACAACAGGCTTGCCCAAAGGGGTACAGTTAATGAATAAAAATTTCACAGCCTTTTTCAGTCAGGCTGAAAATTTGATATGGGCCGCTTATGACGTTGGTGACCCTGTCATTGATGCCATGCCGCTGTTCCACATCGCAGGGCTCAATATTGGACTACTCAGTCTAGCTCAAGGCGCCAAAACTGTTATTCTTCGCGAAATTCACCCTGTTGAAATTTTAAATTTAATCGAACAACAGAAAATTAGGCACGGCTTTTTAGTCCCTGCCGTTATCCTTATGCTCACCCAAGTTCCGGGCGTAGAAAAACGTGATTTCTCCTCCTTTAAAATCATGGCCTATGGTGCTTCCCCGATTGCAGAAAGTCTATTACTGGAAGCCGCCGACTTATTTGGGTGTCAATTCACCCAAGTTTACGGCCTGACGGAAACGGCAGGCGTTGGAACCTACATGCTACCAGCGGACCACGACCCTGCACGCGGTAAGCTTCGATCATGCGGCGTTCCCTATCCGAAAACGCAAATCCGTTGTGTTGATGAAAAAGGCAAAGAAGTTGCGCAAGGAGATGTCGGCGAAATTACTATCCGTACGGATGAACTCATGAAGGGCTATTGGAAGCGCCCCGAAGCTACGGCTGAGGCCGTAAAGAACGGTTGGTTTTATACGGGCGATGCAGGATATTTTGACGAAGAAGGCTATCTCTATATTCACGACCGCGTCAAAGATATGATCGTCTCAGGCGGCGAAAACGTTTATCCTGCCGAGGTTGAAAATGCCCTCTTTAGCCATTCCGATGTCGCCGATGTCGCCGTGGTTGGCGTGCCGGATGATAAATGGGGCGAGGCCGTCAAAGCCATCATCGTCCCTAAACCAGGGACGTCTCCCTCTGAAGCCGATATCATCGCCTATGCCAAAACCCGTATCGCAGGCTATAAATGCCCTAAATCTGTGGATATTCACCTCGAACCGTTACCCCGTAACCCCTCTGGGAAAGTTTTACGGCGGCAATTACGCGCACCCTATTGGGAAGGTCACGAGAGAAATGTGGGCTAATTTAGAGAGTTAATGATTGACTCTGTACGATTTTTTCGTACATAACGCCTATGGCTTATGCGAAATCCATTATTGATGACATTTTTGGTGGTATTCGCCCAGCTGCGCGCGCGCTAAGCCGCTCGGCCTCAACGATTCAAGGCTGGTATGAAGCGGGGACTATTCCGCAAAAGCATTGGGAAGATGTGATAGAGCATGCCAAGGCCTTTGATCACTATCTCACACCTGATGATTTCTTTCCAATATCTACGCCAAAGATGAGTTCGCATGGCTATCCATTTGAAAAACTCCACTGCCTCACCATTGATGATTTTCATCGTCCTGACATCGAAACGCTTCTGTCCCTTGGCGAGCATTATCTCGATTTAGGCGTTCAAAAAAATCCTGACCGCTCGGTGTTGCGCGGAAAAACTTTGGTCAATTTATTCTTTGAAAACTCTACGCGGACTGAAAAGTCATTCGAGCTTGCTGGCAAACGCCTCGGCGCAGATGTCATCTCCATGCAAGTCGCGAGCAGCTCCGTTAAAAAAGGCGAAACCCTGCTTGATACAGCAACAACACTTAACGCCATGAACCCTGACCTGCTCGTGGTCCGTCATGGTTCTTCCGGCGCCCCTGCCCTGCTCTCACAAAAGGTGAGCTGCTCGGTGATTAATGCAGGCGATGGCATGCACGCGCATCCAACACAGGCTTTGCTCGACGCGCTGACTTTACGGCAAGTCTTTGATGGAAAAACAGACGGGTTACGCATCGCGATTTGCGGGGATATTCTGCATTCACGCGTCGCGCGCTCTAATGTGAAGCTACTTAATATGCTGGGCGCAGAAGTTCGCCTCGTCGGACCCCCGACACTACTGCCGACAAATGTCGATAAATGGGGTGTGGATGTGTTCCACGATATGGAAACAGGTCTTGCGGGGTGTGACGTTGTGATGATGCTCCGCCTCCAACTCGAGCGCATGAGCGGAGCCTTTGTGCCATCCAATCGCGAATATTTTCACTTTCATGGACTGGACCGCACTAAACTCGGATATGCTAAAGAAGGCGCGCTTGTTATGCATCCCGGCCCGATGAACCGCGGGGTTGAGATTAGTTCCGATATCGCCGACGATCCCGATATAAGCCTCATAACCCAGCAAGTCGAAACCGGCGTTGCCATGCGCATGGGTATTCTGCATGCCCTCTCCAACGCCCAAGATGGCGTAAAGTCATGAGCGCGCTCTCCATCATAAATGCCCGCATTATCGACCCTGCTAGCGGCTATGACCAAGAAGGCACACTTCGTATCGAGGAAGGGTTTATCGTAGATTTTGGCCCTGACGCTATTGCCGAAGGTAAAGTCATCGATGCTAAAGGCTTCATTTGTGCTCCGGGTTTAATCGACATGCGCGTTTCGACAGGCGAGCCCGGGCGCGAAAACCGCGAAACCATCGCAACGGCTGCAAGAGCCGCAGCGGCTGGCGGCGTGACCTCCATTATCATCATGCCCGAAACCAATCCTGTGATTGATGATATGTCTCTCGTAGATTTCGTCACACGCCGCGCCGAAAACGCGCCCGTCAATGTTTATGCAGCCGGAGCCCTCACCAAAAATCTTGATGGCCAAACCCTAACCGAAATAGGCTTAATGAGTGAAGCTGGAGCCGTGATGTTTTCCAACGGTACTCACCCCATTGCCGATGCCCAGACCATGAGGCGGCTCTTATCTTATTCGGCCAGTTTCAACGCGCTTATTGCGAACCGCGCCATGGACCCATCCCTATCAAAAGGGGCTGTCGCCCATGAAAGCGATTTATCCTCTCGCCTTGGCTTAAAAGGCGCGCCCGCCGCGGCTGAGCGCATTATGGCAGAACGCGATGTGGCTTTGGCAGAGCTTACAGGTGGACGGTTATTAATCGATATGATTTCCTCATTCGAAGCGCTGGAGGTGGTTCGCCGCGCCAAGTCAAGGGACCTTGAAGTGTCGTGCTCTGTCTCCATCAATCATCTCGCGCTTAACGAAGTCGATATTGGGGATTACCGCACCTTCGCCAAACTCGACCCGCCTTTGCGCGAAGAAACCGATAGGCTGGCTTTGCTCGGCGGCATTAATGACGGCACGATAGATGTGATTGTATCGAGCCATGACCCGCGTCCAGCTGGCGAAAAACGTCTGCCCTATGCCGAGGCTTCTACAGGGGCGGTTGGCCTAGAAATTTTGCTCTCCGCCGCTCTGTCTCAAGTCGCAGATGAAAAGCTTGAGCTCATCCCCACCCTCGCGGCTATGACCTGTAATCCCGCGAATTTATTGGGCCTAGAGAGCGGACATATCAAAGAAGGCGCACCCGCTGATCTTATTCTCATAGACCCCAACGCGCCTTGGGTGTGCAATAGTGATGATTTGCTAAGCCGGTCCAAGAACACACCCTTTGACGGCCGCCGCATGACAGGCCGAGCAATAACAACTATTTGCAATGGGCAAATCGTATTTGAAGGTTAGGCACAAACGCCCACTTGGTAAAAACGGACTTCCACCCCCAATAAGAGTATCGAGTATGGAATGCGCCCCGTATTCAGTGGGAACTCTTTATACTTCACTCTAAAGACCGAAAAGTACCATATGGTAGTAGAGGTTGATAAATTCAAATTTTGTTTATCTCCTTATCAAAGCGAGGGTAGCTGATACTTTACTGTCGAGAATTAAACTGATAATTCAGCTATAAGAACTGCGTGGCAATTGGGGCCATTGGGGCAATATGACAATATATTTGGAAGACTTAAAGCGTAAGCTAAAACTCGTGATTGATGACGCCAGTCATTGGGAAGATGTTTGCAATGAGATTGAAAAGATATTTGGGGCTCAAGGAGTCATATTAGCACCTGCAACACCCAGCTTTCGTGGTGTTTGGATGTCATGTTCGACCCGTCTTGCCGCCACACTACAAGAATATATCACGGGAGGATGGCATTTAAAGGACCCTAGAGAAAAAGTTACCGCCTTGATGATCGAGCAAGGGTTCGCCACTGATGATCAGGTCTATGCAAGCCGAGAGGAAAAAGCGGCTGATCCGTTTTATCAAGGATTTTTGCGGCGGCATAATTTTGGACATTTACTCGCCATTCGCCTTATAACGCCTGCCGGTTATTTTGGGGCTATGGTGCATTTTGCCAATGATTATTCTGAATTCTCTCAATCAGATTTCGATAAAATTGAACCTGTCGTTAAATTATTGGAAGAGGCCATCACACGAGCCGATATACTTGCACACCAGCGGATTCGAGATTTTTCAGAATTTTTCAAGGGTGCAAACTCTGACGTTTTTGTCTTCGATGGCCTTGGCGAAAGCAATGTGAGTTTCCAGGACGATAGCAAACACCACCCCCAGACAAACTTGTCATCCCTCATGCCTCCCGCAATAGACAATGCCCTAACAGACGAAATAACCGCATTGCTTGAATCTGATGCAAGCCTATCGCTGAGCAAGGCCTTTCAGTTCAATCTCAATGATAAGACCTATAATATGCTGATTATTCAGGCTCCACCAAGACTGCGCCATTTTTTCATGCCCTTCAAAGTCGCGGCTATACGGTCTGAATCAAGTGATATAGGCACTTTAAGGCATAAAAAACTCAGTGATGATTTCAGCCTCACAAATAGTGAAATAACAACGGTTGAATTATTAGCCTCTGGAAACACTCCTAGCGCGATAGCAGATATGCTGAGTCTAAAAACCAGCACTATTCGCCAGCGCCTTAAAACGATCTACAATAAGGCCGCCGTCAACAGTCAGGTTGAACTTGTGGCACTCTTCAACAATTTATAACTTCAGACAGGCCGCGCCATCATTACTATTTGCAATGGTCAGGTTGTTTTTGAAGGTTAGGTAAACTCACCCTTCTGAATACGGATCAGGAATTTCGTGCCTTGCTGTCCACCATTAGTGAATTCTTCTGCGCCGTCCATAGAGCGAATTTTATCAATATGTTTGGCTACATTTTCCGCTGTCTGATCTCCCTCCGCAAGGTTGATACCCACTGTCTCGACAACCTTAGTTTCAGAATAACCTCCAGCGCCTGCGCAAAGGATCATGCGATTGGGCGCGTCATCACAGACAAGATAGACCAAACCCGCAGAGACAG
Source organism: uncultured Hellea sp. (assembly GCA_964472905.1). Classification (GTDB taxonomy): domain Bacteria; phylum Pseudomonadota; class Alphaproteobacteria; order Caulobacterales; family Maricaulaceae; genus Hellea. The sequence goes on from CAYYMI010000008.1 coordinate 34,606, forward strand.
ACTCGACCGTAAGTTTTTCTAAAATCTCTTCCGGCATAAGGTTTTCAGTCATACGCGAGCGCGCTGTCGGTGAAAGCGTATTAATCCGAATGTCATATTTCGCGCCTTCAAGACAGAGCGTGCGCATAAAGCCTGACAGCCCCGCTTTCGCGGCGCCGTAATTGGTTTGTCCAAAATTGCCGTACATACCTGAAGATGACGTTGTCATCACAATACGGCCATAGCCGCGCTCTTTCATATGATTCCACACGGCCTTGGTACAAGTTGCAGACCCATGAAGATGAACCTCAACAACAAGACGCCAATCCGCCATTGTCATTTTTGAAAAAGACTTATCGCGTAAAATACCCGCATTATTGACAAGAATATCAACATGACCCCATGTCTCAATCGCCTCAGCCACCATAGCTTCGACTTCATCTTGTTTCGTTACATTCGCTCCATTCGCAATGGCCTGACCTCCTTCTGCGATGATTTCAGCAACAACTTGCTCTGCCATGGTTGATGAACCGCCCGTGCCGTCCACAGACCCGCCAAGATCATTAACGACGACTTTAACGCCGCGCCGGGCTAGCTCTAAGGCATGGCTACGGCCAAGACCACCGCCAGCGCCCGTGACAATGGCGACGCGGTCTTTAAATTCAACTTTGCTCATGATCGTTCCTTACGTTTAGAGATCAAACCCTATGCAATTTGTTGCATAGCTATTCTCCCAAGACATTAAAATCAAGTCTTGGTCGATAATATTGCTGTGTTTAGGGTGTGTTCTATCACTGGCCTCTTTCAAGGCCTAAAATTACGGAATGAACTGTTGATTATAGCCCTAAAAACAGGGTCAATAAAAAAACAAGAACCGCGATTAAAGCTTCTCTGATTTTAATTAACATGGTGACGCCATATATCTCTCTATGAGAATATACTTACATTAAATAGAGAAAATGTGAAATAAATTTTTGGAAATCTAATTTTTTAGGACAAATTGATTGTTATGCTAAATCATAGCCCCCAATTTGGGCGAGCTTTTTCAACCGATATTTGACTCTTGCCGAATAAAGCGCTGAAAACTCAGGGGCAAATTTCAATGATATGCGCCCATCATGAATATCCAGTGTCATAGCGGGCAATAGATCAACCGAACGCCCAGAGGCAACAATACCAACCCGCATAGCGGTCCCATATATTCGGGCTGTTCTTTGCTCCGTTTCACTCAATAGGTTTACAATTTTTTGCCGACTCTCGGACAGACTTTTACTTGTATAAGACCTATATAATATCAACGCCAAATAAATACGCTCCTTATGGGTAAGGGCCGCGATGGGAGCGTATAGAACATCATCTAAAACGAGCGCAGCCCTGTAATCAGGATGAAAGCCTTTCCCAAACCCCGCTAAAAAACAAGCCGCTTTTCTAAGTCTATTTTCATTATCCCGATCAAAGCTAACAGGGAATACCTCGGCAGAATTTTCAAGAAATTTGTAAAGAGGTTCACCAAAATGTACTGCTTGTAAATTACCGCGCGCTAAATCCCGGCATCCATCAAACAATGAATTTCTGTTTTTTAGTGCTGGTGACAGTGAGTCATAAATTAGGCCTTCTCTGAGACCCGTTTGCGAAATGATAATGTTTTTAGGCTTAACGTATTCAATCAATCGGTTTAACAAATATCCGCAATAAGGCAAAGTTTCAGCCCGACGGCTTCTCATTCCAGGCCAATTTAAAACGCTCTCGCGTCCATCTTTATAAGCCCACTGCGCAAGCGTAATGGCATCCGAGGTTGATAGCTCATAAGATTGCAAAATGCGCAGAGGGTAATTCATTTTTTCTTGATGAACACTGGCCAAATTTCGCCACGCTCCGCCGATAAGATAGAGCGTTTGTCCTTCAAATCTTCGCAGATCAATTTTATCTAAATGCTCAGAAATAGTCTTATGTAAGGCTTTATCATCATAATCAATGAAACCTGATAAATTCTTTCCGATGACCTCAAATGGCCCTAGTGGCAGACTAGCTCCCGTTTCAGCTTTATTATTTTGAACACCTACTAATTCAAGACTTGCTCCGCCCAGATCAGCCGCAAGGCCTTGCGCACGCGGCTGAGCCGCAATTAGTCCCATGGCCGTAAGGCGCGCCTCCTCTTTTCCGCTGACTGGATTAATGTCAAAGCCAGTTTCATTTTTGACAGTTTCAATAAAGTCTGGAGCATCAGATGCGACGCGAAGCGCGGCGGTCGCCCCGATAAGCATAGAGCTTAATTTTTGCGACTCTGCTATGTGTTTAAATCTTTTCAGCGCCGCAAGAGCTGTCGTTTTCCCTGTCTCGGATAATTTCCCTGTTTGGTTTAAATCACGTCCTAAACCCGCCAGAATTTTTTCATTATAGATAGGCGTAAAATGAGCCCCATATAGCTCATATACGACGAGCCTAACAGAATTAGACCCTATATCTAACACCCCTAATCGTCGGGTTAAGCCTTGGGTATTGAAGTCGCTATCAGGCATCTTTTTTCTTACGCCGCTTTGGAACATTTAATTCCACTGGGGCGCTAAACTTCAATGCCCGGCCACGTCCAGATAGAGATGGATTTTTCATGAAATAATTATGTGCCGAGAAAGGCTTTTCACCTATGTCTCGCCGGATATATTTGCCTGTCGGAGCGAGGTCCCAGCTATTGGTATTATCAATGAGGTTAGCGACCATAATCTGGTTCATGATTTGATTGCGGACTGTTGTCGCTTCCACAGGAACAAGTGTTTCGATACGACGGTTAAGGTTTCTCGGCATCCAATCCGCGCTGGAGAAAAATATTTTTGCTTTGCGGTTAGGCAGACTATCCCCGTTTCCAAAACAGACGATACGAGAATGTTCAAGAAAGCGACCGATTATGGACTTTACACGGATGTTCTCTGATAGCCCTTCCACATTGGGGCGCAAGCAACATATGCCTCGAATAATCAGATCTATTTGAACGCCAGCTTGCGAGGCCTCATATAGTTTTTCGATCATCGTCTTATCAACCAAGGCATTCATTTTGGCCCATATTGATCCATTGCCGCCCGCCTTAGAAATTTCTATTTCTTTATCTATTATTTCCAAAAGTGTGTCGCGTAAATTCAAAGGCGCAATAACTAACTTTGATAAATCACGCGGTTGAGAATAGCTGGTCACAAAATTGAATAATTTCCCAACATCCTCCCCCATTTTTGGATCATTCGTAAATAAAGCGAGGTCTGTATAAATTTTTGCATTTTGAGCGTGATAATTCCCCGTGCCTAAATGCGTATAGGTTTGCAGCCCCTTAGCTTCGTCACGTATAACAAGGGACACTTTCGCATGGGTTTTATAATCAATAAATCCATAGACAACATGAGCCCCAGCCCGTTCCAAATCTCTGGCCCATCGCAAATTCGTTTCTTCATCAAAACGGGCTTTAAGCTCAACCAACGCCATGACATTTTTCCCGCGCTCCGCCGCCTCAATTAAAGCTTTCACAATAGGGCTATCTTCAGACGTGCGGTACAAGGTCTGCTTTATAGCGACCACATTGGGATCCAAGGCAGCCTGTTTCAAAAATTGAACAACGACGTCAAATTCTTCGTAAGGATGATGAACAAGAATATCTTTGGCTGCAATCGCAGCAAAACAATCCCCATCAAATTCGCGAATACGTTCAGGGAACCGAGCTTGAAAAGGTGAGAAAAGCAATTCTGGTCTGTCATTTTTGACCAACTGACTTAAATCGCTCATGCCTAACATACCATCACTATGATGGATATCTTCATCCCAACATTCAAAACTCTCGATTAAAAAGTCTTTCAAACTCTCGGCCATGTCACTGTTCATCTCTAACCTTATGACCCGGCCGCGCCGCCGCTTTTTTATAAGGAATTCAAAATGACGCACGAGGTCTTCGGCCTCTTCATCAATGGCGATATCACTGTCTCTTGTGACCCTAAAGACGCCGCTTGTAGCAATATTAAAATCGGGAAAAAGCTCTGGTGAGAAATTCTCTAAAACATCTTCGATCATGACAAATTCTCGATCTTTATTCCCGACGGGAATAAATCTAGGCACATGGGTTGGAACCATTATCACCGCATACATTTGATCTTTACGATCTTTAAGTTTTAACTCTAGGGCCATGCCAAAACCCAGATTTGGGATAAAGGGAAAAGGATGGGCCGGATCAATAGCTAAGGGCGATAAAAGCGGTAATATACGGGCTTGATAGACCTGCCTAAGTGACATCAATTTGTCACCTGAGAGTTCACTCACCTTTTTGACATGGACGTTTTCATTGCGCAGGTCTTTTCTCAAAGACCGCCAGCACTGTCCTTGAGCTTTTTTAATTTTTCTGGCGCGCTTTGCAATTTTCTCAATTTGGCGGCCGGGTGTATATCCATCAAAGCTGGGCTCATTCATGCCGGCTAATATTTGAGTGCGCAGCCCCGCAACACGAACCATATAAAATTCGTCCAGATTAGATGCTGAAATCGATAAAAATCTGACCCGCTCCAATAAAGGCAAGTCTGTATTTTGAGCTTCTTCCAAAACTCGGCTGTTAAAAAACAACCAAGAGAGTTCGCGGTTAAAATATCGACGAGGACTATTGGCCTTCATGTCCGTTATGTCCCCAATAGAATAGCTGTTTGCTCTTTGGCGTATCTATGACAGAGGGAATGATTTTGGGCAATAAGACTTGAAAATAAATTATGCTATGCAGCGGTGGCGTGGCGCTGTTCCGTCAAAATCGTGAACATACTTTCCGCATTAGGTGCCGCCCGAAGCCGTTGACGCATATCTTGGCGTCGCAAGCGGCGAGAAACTGTCGCAAGGGCTCTTAAATGCGCGCCGCCAGCATTTTCGGGCGCAATTAACAGCGCCACCAGATCAACAGGCCGCTCGTCAATAGCGTCATAATCAAGAGGCGTTTCCAAACGCGCAAAAGCAACATAAACTTTGTCGATACCGTCAAGGCGTGCATGGGGAAGCGCTACGCCCGTTCCGACGCCTGTCGTGCCCAATCTCTCGCGCTCCATCGCCGCAGACACAATGTCTCTTGGGGCTATTTTTGCACCCGAAAGCTCACTATTTTCAAGCAGGTTGGATGCCATTTCTTGAAAAAGTTGTTTTTTACTACTGACGTGTAAATCGCATAGCACGCTATCAGCGCGAAAAAGCGTTTCTTTGGTCATGGTTACTTCATTTCTTGAGGCTTAACCGGAAGAGGTTTTTAGCGCCGCTATAATTTCGCGGCTCCCATAGCGTTATAGTTAGCTAAGGTCAACGCCTTGACATCATTTGTGACGAAAGCGTGATGTAAGAGCCTATTTGGGGTCTATCCAGCCTATATTTCCATCGGAACGCTTAAACACGACATTTATCCCGCCATGTTTAGCATTATTAAAAACAATGACGCCATTATCCGCCAAACCCAGCTCCAATGCCGCCATGCCGGGCGTTAGGGTCTTAATTTTACTCGATTTTTCTGCAATTACCAAAGGCTCTGACTCCGCGCCGCCAATGTGATCTTCCGAATCATCTTCAAGCTCAGAAGCCAAAACGGGGTTTTCCAGAATAAATAACGATGCATTTTTAGCCTTAGCTTGAGGGCTATGATCTTTCAGGCGCCGCTTATAGCGGCGAAGCCTCTTTTCAATATGCTCTAGCGATTCGTCAGCCGCCCCATAAGCATCTTGGGCTTGGCCTTGCCCCTCCATCGACGTGCCAGAGGGCAAATGAACCGAACAGACAGTTTTAAAGCCTGTCCCCTCTTTACTGACCGAAACTTGGGCCTCCCCGTCTCGGTGAATATATTTATCCATCATCTCATCTAATCGGGCGGTTATGCGCTCACGCAGCGCGGGGGAAACATCAATACCTTTAGAGACGATTTGAATTTGCATGGAGATCCTTTCATTAAGTGGATAAACGAATCCTATCATTATTAGAAGGCGCTGTCTTTACAATTCGAGCGATAGTATGAAGGAACGATGAAAAGTTATAGGGTACTTTCAAGGAAGGGTATCGATCACCATAACAAGTCTCGGGGGATGTCCGTTTGTAAAAGACGGAGATTTATGAAGAATTTTTGCGTCCCGGCCTGCCCGCTTCCCGCGCAGAAATACGCATTCCATGTCTGTGGCATGGTGTTCGGTCAGGCTGTCCTCGTGGCGCCACACTGTACCTTGCCCTCTATAGGTTATAATCAAGCGCTGAAATGTTCGATCCTGATGGAATTTACGACAGGCATCATCAGACAAGGCCAATAATTTAAGCCGATATTGCGAGTCTGGCACTACCGCTTCAATGGCTTCGAGATATGCCTGAACATCTAGCTGTACAATCTCATGAAAAAGGGCTGACCAATTTGATGTCATGAACGCTTCAGTGAACCCAGCGAGAATGTCATCCTTGTCTCCGACCAGTATCTCAAATTCAGATGGAATTACATCTTCAATTGCGATCACCGGTGAGATGCGACCCCGTTTCCACAACACTAATTCGATATCGTCGTTCTCGGCTGTCGCCACCATATCATTCCAGCCTGAGGCATAACGGACGCATGACGTATCCTGACGTGTCTGAATAACATTAGGCACAGAATTTTCGCGAGGTTCTGTCGATAAAAGGTTTACATGTCCTGTCATAAATAGTTAGTTATAAAATATCATAACAATTGCAACAGGAAATTTTAATGCTTTAAAATCCATTGCCCGTCACGGTGCTTTCAGGATTTCTGGGAGCTGGAAAAACGACGCTACTTAATCATGTGCTTAAGTTTAAAGAGGCAGCGTAGGGTGGTTGTTGCGTACTCAAATGAGCATATGTCGTGAGTGAAATCAACATACCGACGTTACCCAATGATGTAATCTCAAACCTCTTAACCCACTTAGAGACTGTTGCGTCTAACAATGGAGCCAGAGTGACACCCATACGACGTCACATTTATAAATGTCTGGTGAACTCAGCCTATCCCCTAGGCGCCTATGAGATTCTTGATATGCTTGATGGTGTAGGCTCTGCGAAGCCACCAACAGTGTACCGTACCCTTGATTGGCTATTGGAACTTGGACTCATTCGAAAAGTTTCATCTATTTCAAAATTCGTTGTCTTACCGAACGGACAATCTTATGACCCTGTTGCTGTGCTCTTGTGCCGCGAATGCGGAAGAGCAGAAATTTTAAAATCCAATGATGGTCTCGCAAACATAATTGATACTGCTAGGTCGCAAGGTCTTGATGACGTGCAGGCAACTCTTGAAATCGTAGGTCAGTGTAGCGCGCTTCAATAGCGCTCAATCCAACTCAATAAAGGTTTAACTCATGCAAAGCAAAGCATATAAATTCGACATAACGGCAATCACGCTCTCAGGGCTTTGTTTGACACATTGTCTTTTACTACCCATCTTGGTGAGTAGCTTACCGTTACTGAGCGTATTATCTGAAGCAGAGTGGATACATCAGCTATTAGTCGTTTCAGCCATACCCGTATCTTTGTCAGCATTTGCCAAATCACATGGACAGAGTTTCAAGGCGACGCTCCCAGCGATTATGGCATGTTTAGGGATTGGTTTCTTAATGAGCGGGGCTTTCGTTGAAGCCCTGCATGACATGGAAAGAGCATTGACGGTTATAGGAGCTTTGACGCTTGCGACTGCCCATATCTGGAGATGGAATCTACACACTTCATAAAAAAATAGCCCTTAGGCACATTATGACTGGTTCCAACTAAGCTGACCACATATTGTGAATTTTTCTAATGTTTGCTTTGAGAGCAAAAGCAGACCCAGCCGAGAGGCTTAAAACGCCCAGTTTAAGACTCTCGCTATTTCAGCTCAGGGGCTTTGCAGACATTAATTATCTGTCCTTAGTAATTCCACTGCACGGGGTCTTGTAATTGCGCCAGAACTGCCTGAGCTCCTTGCCGCCCGGACAGCTAAACACATCCTTGGCTTTGTTATATGTAAAGTCCTTTTGCGTGAAGCTTTTGCTCGGACGTCCTGGTGTCTCCAGCAATGTCACATGCGGGGCTCCCTCTTAATCGATAGCATCCAGATACTCCGTCACTGGGCGGGAAGCAATTTTGGGGTCAGACCAGTCGACAGGATCACCTCTATCTATAGCGCGAGCCTCACTGGCATTCACTCTGATTAGGCTCGCATCAACCACAAAGTCTACGCCTTTGACAAGACCTTCATTCATACAACGCAAAACCACTTGTTCGAAGAGTTTTCGGAACAGGTCGCTCGCGCGAAACTGGCCATGGCGGCTTTACTTCGTCTGCAAAAAGAATGAAACAGAAACAGGCTAATTACGCCTAGGAGTTTTTCAACAGTATTGAACGATTTAATGAACACATCTACATTGTCTTGCGCTGCAGCTAGCGCAAAACCATACCGCCTGCGCGTGAACCAATGACCAGAACATCAACTTTTTTATCCCAATGATTACTCATTTAAGTTTTTCTTTGTTTCAATCGGTACACCGTAATAGTCTTGATAGCGGGAGAAATATTCTCGTTTTTTGGCAATTTCTTCAGCCTCACCGATTGAGTATTTATGTTTGCCAAATTTTGCCTTGGGCTTAGCCACGAGATAACTTTCCATTTTCTTTCGCGCCTCATCAGTGAACCTCAAACCAATTTGATTGTAGACGTTACTTAAGGCAGCAACTGGGTCAGAAATCAGATCGGCATAAAGTGAATGGCTAACTTGATTTTTGGGAATGATGCCATCTTCTAGCCAGTCGATAGTCCGGTTCAGATTCATAGACATCATTTCGGGCGAGAGCAGCCCCTCAAAGGCTTTAACATCCAGCGGTTTATCACTGCGCATCCAGAAAAATGTGCCCGCGAGGTTGGTAACCGAGGCTTGTGCATATATCGGGTCGCGGTGCGTAATCAGGACTTGAGCATCAGGGAAGACGTTAAAAAGAACAGGCAAAAAATTCAGATGTGACGGTGCTTTTAAGAGCCAGTGTTTGCGCGGATTTTTAAACTGCAAGAGTTGCAGCATTTTCTTATAGAGCCTGTAGGAATATTCCCAATTTCCTTGCGTATACATATAGCCGATAAATGTCGGGACCTGGAAAAGAAATGGAATATACTCACTGATAAAACTTGCCGCCTGACCAATGATACATTCATTGGGCAGGCGAGCATCCATTTCATGCATCGTCTTAATTGTTGGCGCGACGCGGTTAAATTGCGTGACCAGATGCTGCGCTTTTTCAATCCGGGGATCGGTTTCATAAGTGACGGCCTCTGGCGGCGGATAAGGAAACATCATTTCCCAATGACGGGGCGAGCCAAATTGGGTGTCTTGTGCGAGGAGTTCAAATATAATGGAGGTGCCGGAGCGTGATAGGCCGGCGATAAAGACAGGCTTGTCGATAACCTCATCGGCGATTTCCGGATGTTCATAAAAAGCCGCTTGAATACCGAGCAAAGCTTTGAGCCAGATGAGAATATCATTACGCGTCATGAGCCGACCAAAGAAATGCAGCTCAGCTTCTTCATTGATAGATTTTACCAAAATTTCAAACGGCTCGCGCCATTCATCACTTCCAAAATCATTAAACCCAGTTGCCGCTTTGGCTTGCTCTATGAGGTCTTCAGGATTAAGCGGGACAAGGCGCTCTATATCCATGCCAGCTGCTTCATCATTAAACGCTTGCAGCCATTCAGGGCGCGGCGGCGGTGTCCAGAAAACAGTGTCGCTCATGGCATATAGGCCCCGCCGCTAATCGAAATCATCTGGCCAGTCATATAGCGTGATTTATCCGAGGCCAGAAATAAGGCTGCATTGGCTATATCTTCTGGGCGACCCAGCATGGGAATGGGCAGACCGCTCATGTTGAACAATGTACCCTCTTCGAGGGCTTGCTGCATCTGCTCGGGATTGCCCATCATCTCGAAACCGTATTTCTTCCAAAACGATCCGTCACTGACATCCTCATGTTCAGGAACAATCCAGCCCGGGCAGATATTATTGACGCGAACACCGCGCTTGGCCCATTCCCAAGCCAGTGTTTTAGAGAACGAATTTACAAAACCTTTTACGGCACCATAATGAACAATATGGGCGGCAGCTTCGCCCAATAGGGATGAATTGGACGAAATATTGATGATAGACCCAGACCGATCAAGCATATCTTTAGCTACAGCTTGACAACAATTTACCACACCATCGATGTTAAGAGCAATTTCCCAATCACGACCTTCCTCATCGAAATCCTCAAAAGGCGAAATGTGATGTGCTCCGCCTGCATTATTGACTAACACATCGACGGGCCCAAATGCCTCATTCGCTTTCTTGACCATGTTATCGACGGATTTTCGGTCAGTGACATCTGTTGCCACAGCGAGAACTTTGCCTTTCAGTCCATCTTTTTTTGCACGTTTCGAAAGTTGGTTGCCTATGTCAGTATTTCTCGAAGCACTGATGACATTTAAGCCCTCGCGCGCAAACTCCATGACAAGTCCCTGTCCGATACCCCCGCTACCGCCCGTAATAATGGCGACTTTACCTTCTAGCCCTAAATCCATGATGTCCTCCTAAATCGGTGCCGCAAGGATAGCGTGAACCGCGCCGTCTACGGGCACCGTTGCCCCATTGATAAAACTTGCTCCGTCCGAGGCGAGGAATACTGCCGCCTTGGCGATTTCTTCTGCTGTTCCGACACGACCCGTAGGTTGACGTGCATTAAAGGCTTCAAAGCCGCCATCCAATGTTTCAGCCCATTGGCGCAGACCCGGCGTATCCATAGCGCCTGGGGCAATCGTGATCGCGCGAATACCCTGCTTGCCATATTCCGCCGCGATGGAACGTGAAAGCGCCTGTACGCCTGCTTTGGCCGCTCCGTAAGTTGCCAAGCCGTTGACGGCGCCTAATCCAGCCCCTGATGACGTTGACAAAATAACACCGCTGCCTTGTTTCAACATGACAGGAAGAGCGGCTTTTGTACCATAAATGGCTGAATTCAGATTTAGCGCAATAATGTTGTTGTCAACTTCGAGCGGTGTCGTGTCAAAAGGCATAGGAAAGGCTCCGCCCGCGACGTTGAATATGATATCCAATCCGCCATAAACCTCGACAGCCGCATCAACAATAGCTTGTACCTCTTCAGATTTGGTCACGTCCCCCACAACAACCTTTACTGTGCCGCCCTCATTTTTGATTTGATCAGCGGTTCCATTGGCTAGGTCTTCACGTATGTCATTGACGATAAGTTTTGCGCCCGTTTTCGCGAAAGCAATCGCGCTGGCTTTGCCGATACCATTACCTGCGGCGGTCACAATTACAGATTTTCCATTTAGATCCGGGTAGTTCATTGTTTATCCTAATATTTAAACCGTTTGATAACGCCTTGACGTCTCTCTTCGAGTTGCGCTTGGCGCTGCTGGGGCGTGACTTTTTTTGTATCTTTTAAATAACTATCTAGTGCGGTCAGTTTCATTTGATGACATTGTGGAATGGGATAATTCTCTGCACCCAGATAACGGACGGTAACATAGCCCTCGCTATGTCCTGAAGGGTCAAGCCAGTTAGCATAGCCGTGGTCTTCATGGGTGATGACGAGCAATAATTCGCCATTGTCTTCAAGCTCGGCCATATGACAATTCGTACTACTCATGCGGTAGCGGTAATCCATGGTTTCCCACCAGTAATTGCCAAATTCCACAGCCCAGTAATCACAGGTCGGCGGTGTAAACCGTATGACCAAAGCCTCATCTTTCGGTAGTTGCCAATATGTGATGAGAGGCTCTCCGCCGGGCGTGGCGTCGATATCGCTTTTATCGAGCTGGCGATAAGAGAGAAATGTGTTCGGCTGAACGGCCCATTTATCAATCATATTCGCCCAGAACTGCGTCGAAACTTTGACCCAGTCGGCAGTATCTTTCAAGCGCTCACCAACTTGCTCGGGTGTTAAAATGGGATCGTGACCATCTCCATCGATACACTCAATTCGGGCCATCATAGGTTCTTCATTCGCCCAGTCGGCGAAGAACTGCCGAAATGTGATCCGCCAAGTTTCAGGCGTGGATTTTATCCAATTTCCGGAGTGTTCATTGGGGCTCACAATAAGCTCAAAATTATCATCAGCGTCCATCTCGATTTGGTCATCTATAAGATTGCCCACCACTTGCCCGCCCCAAGGCGTTGCGCCGTCTTCTAATACTGTGACGGCGAAGAACTTGGCTTGTCCGCGATTGCCAGAAATACGGTAAGTATTTTGTCCATTTATTGGAGCGCCAACATAAAGGGCATCTGTGTTATCCCCGCCTTGTTTGCGAATGGGATCGAAATAGTGGAGCAATTCAGGTGTCTGCGTATCGATATTATCAAGATTAAATTGCAGGCCGAGAGAAATATTCCGCGCTAGCAATCGAAGACCTTTGGCACGAACAAGATCATTATCGGGCGTAGTATCACGGAAGATGATATCACCTGCAGATTTCAATTCATCGCAGAATGAGTCCCAGCTTTCTTTAAGCTTCATATCACGCGTTTGATTACTCATAAATAATCTTGCCACGATCTCCATAGGTCCTTTGTAGAACCTTGGATTTCAAAGGGCCGAAACCTGGATATTGTTCTTGATTGACCGTCTCCGCTTTATCCACAGATGCGGCATAATCTAGAGGAGCGCGCCAACCTGGATGGGGTTGAATTTGCACATAAGTGCCACCCACGGGATGTTCTGCCAGTCTATCGTCGAGTAATCCTTGCAAGCGCTCCACTTGATTGGGATGTTTTGCCGAAATATCAGTTTCCTCATTCGGATCTTCCCAGACATTGAACAACATTGTTTCCACAATGGTTTCGCGGCGCTGATGATCGACTTTTTGATAAAGCTTCCACGGCCCGTCCAGCACGCCATATTGGAAATAATTGTAAAGTGAGAGATTAGATGTGAAGAACATGGGGTCGCCGCGATCTTTGGAACCATTGCCCAGCACGGCCTGCCAGCGGTCAATGCCGTCAATCGGGCGTGTAAGACCAGCTTCGATGCCTACCGCTGTTGTCAGGGTTGGCAACACATCCATGACGGATATGACGTTATCATTTACCGTTTCGGGGGGGATAACATCGGGCCAGCGCAATATAGCATTTACGCGAACGCCGCCTTCAAAGGGAGAAAGCTTCTGCCCCCGTAACGGTTTGTTATCCGCGCCGAAATTATAAAATCCGCCATTATCAGTAAAAAATAGGACAATCGTATTGTCGCGAACGCCTTCATCATCAATGGCCGTTAAAATTTCGCCGATTGCTTGGTCGAGACTATCCACCATAGCGGCATAGGTTTTTTTTCTGGATCTGGGTGTGTCGATACGGCTGCTATATTTTGCAATATCTTCTTCTTTGGCTTGCATAGGTGAATGCGGCGCTAGAAATGGGACATAAAGAAAGAAGGGCTTACTCGGGTCACGTATATCTTTGACGTAACGTACCGCCTGATTGCCATGAACGTCCGTGGCATATTCGCCTTCATGTTTTACGGAGACTCCGTTTTCCTGAAAATCATGACCCGATGCAAAGCTGTGGGAGTAGTAATCCACGTCAGTATTAAAGTGGCCATAGAAATGATCAAAGCCGCGAGCATTTGGCGTATGCTGTTCTAGTGTATGACCCAGATGCCATTTCCCAATTATCGCGGTTTGATAGCCTGCATCCTTAAAACTCTGAGAGATGAACCGCTCTTTAGGGGAGACGCCGCCATTGCTCCAAGCCATCAAGACAGAGTGAGCTACACCTAGCTTAATCGGATCACGAGCCGTCATTAGGGCGGCCCGCGTAGGTGAGCAAAACGGTGTTGCATAGAAACGCTCTAGCCGCATACCATCTTTGGCAAGGCTATCTATATTTGGCGTTTGGATATCAGAGCCGCGATAACCCACATCGGCCCAACCAAGATCATCTGCTAATAAAATCACAACATTGGGCAGCGTCGCATTGGCGGGGCGACTCTTGACGAGTTCAGCTATATTCGAGGTTACCGTATTTGAAAAATTATAATCAGAGGAAGGTGACGTGCGTGTTTTCGCGTATAGGACAATAGCACCGATAACCCCAAAGGCCAAAAGCACTAAGAAAAACTTCCGTACCATTCCATCCCCATTTCAGTCTTCTTTGCGAAGACAACTGTGCAAGCTTTTGCTTGTCACAATTTGTTTTTTAACTTATGTATTCTTATTACATAACTTTATCAACCTAAAAATAGGTGACAAAAATAAGGTAGGGGAATTTGGGGACAATAAATCCATTTGCACCAGCAAAGCTGGGTAAGCTTGAGCTGAAAAATCGCATCATGAAGGCGGCGACATTTGAGGGCATGACGCCTAGCGGGGTGCCGGGTCAGCGCTTGACGGATTTTCATATGAGTATAGCCAATGGCGGCATCGGGCTGACGACCTTATCTTATTGTACGACCGAAGCGGATGGCCGCATCATGAATAATATGATGTGGTTGCATGAAGGGATTGCTGAAGATTTACGCGGTCTCATTTCGAAATTGCAAAGAACGGGTGTCAAGGTGTCGGGACAGGTCACCCATTGTGGGCATTTTTCGCAAAATACAGAGCTCCGCAAAGATAACCCGCCCAAGGGACCTACGAAAATGTTTGTGCCTATTGGCCTCACAGCAGGGCGCCCTGTTGCCCCAGCTATGACGCAAATGGATATAAATGCGCTTATTCAAACTTACCGCGATGCAGCGCGGTTTATGAAATCCGTTGGTTTTGACGCCATCGAAATTCATTTCGGTCACGGTTATGGTCTCTCGCAATTCATCAGTCCCAAAACAAATAAACGTACAGATGAATATGGCGGCAGCCATGAAAACCGGATGCGCCTTCCGCTCGAAGTTTTAGCTACCATGCGAGACGAAGTCGGCTCTGATTTTCCACTTATTGGTAAAATTTCCATGACAGATGCCGTTAAAGGCGGGGTTGATTATGACGAAGGATTAGAGGTCGCCAAAACGCTAGACAAAGCTGGTATTGACGGGCTTATCCCCAGTGCAGGAACATCGAGTTATAACTCCATGTATATGTTTCGCGGCGGGAGTCCCGCTAAAGGCATGATTGAGATGCAAGAAAATGCTGTGACCAAAATGGTTCTCAAACTTATGGGCCGCTTCATGTGGAAAGCTTATGATTATCATCCGACCTATTTTCTAGAAGCTTCCAAACGCATTAAAGCGGCTGTGAAGTGCCCTGTGATTTATATTGGCGGATGTTCGACGCGCGCAGATATAGACCGTGTTTTTGAAGCGGGCTTTGATTTCGTGCAGCTTGGCCGCGCTTTGGTTAAAGACCCTAACTTTGTGAATAAAGCCAAAGACGATCCTGCTTATGATAGCGGCTGCACCCATTGTAATTTTTGTGTTCCGTTGATTCAACATCCTGATGGTATTCGCTGCGTCCTTAATGATAAGACCGCCGCATGAGCGCCTCAGAAAACAAGAGAAGGCGAACCCAAGCCGAAAGGCGTGAAGCTACCCAAGCAAGCTTGATTGCGGCAGCGCGGAAAGCCTTTGGTGAGAACGGTTATGCCGAGACGAGCCTTGAGGATATCGCCGCCGCTTGCAATGTCACCATCCGGCCTATCTATCATTATTTCGAGAATAAACTCGGTATGTTCAAGGCTGTCGTGGAGAATATCGAAGAAGAAAATGTCGCCAAAATTAAAAGCCACGACAATCCCGACATCGCCGATATCTGGGACGGCTTTATGCGAAATTGCGAAGATCCGCATTACCGCCAAATCATCCTGATTGATGCGCCGACATTGCTGGGTCGCCGCGCCATGACGGAAGGCGCCATCACAACCGCCGCCCGCGAAGAAAGCGCCAAAGTCTTGGGTCGCCGGCCCGATGGCATGACCATGAGCCTTCTCTTTGGCGCGCTATCCAGCGCCGCTTTTTATATCGCTGAACATGGCGCTGCGCCCGAAGATTATCATCGCATTCGTGCCCTCATCGAATTTCATTCCAAGAAAACGGATTAACTCATTATGCTCACACATCCCATTGCGCTACGCCGCACCGAAGCCGTCGCCGTTTTTATTCTGGGTCTAATCGCCTATTATCATAGCGGTTATAGCTGGCTGACATTTGCGCTCTTATTTTTCCTCCCTGATGCAGGGGCTATCGGATATTTCAAAAGCCACAAACTGGGGAGCGCGATGTATAATCTCACCCATTGGCTTATCTGGCCTTTGGTGTTGGGGACTTATGGGTTTTTCGCAGATCACCACACGGCCAAGATGGTGGCGATTATCTGGATTACTCATGTTTGCTTTGACCGCATGCTCGGTTGGGGTTTTAAAACGGGCGGTAGTTTTTACGAGACAGCAATGGGCGACAAAAAAGACCCTAGACAGAAAAAGGCGTAGCCGATGAATATTAAAACAGGCCATGTGGCCGTCATAACGGGAGCGGGTGGCGGCCTTGGCGGGGCTTTATCACTAGGACTCGCTGCAAAAGGCTGTAGCTTGGCGCTGGCTGATATTTCTTCAGAGGCGCTAGCTAAAACAGCCGCCAGCCTCCCTGATAGCGCAGGCAAAGTCACGCAACATATTGTCGATGTGACTGACCGCAAAGCCATGGAAAAATTCCGAGATGAGGTTCTGGCGGCACATGGCGGCATTAATATCCTCATTAATAATGCAGGCATTACGCTCCAGAAAAATTTCTCAACCCATAGCCTTGAAGACTGGGACCGCATTATGGGAATTAATCTCTGGGGCGTTATTTATGGGTGTCACTTCTTTGACGAATCCTTGAGCGCAGCCACTGAAGCGCACGTTGTCAACCTCTCCTCAATGTCAGCCTTTCTTGGTCTGCCCGGTCAATCCTCCTATTGCGCGACCAAGGCGGGTGTACAGCTCCTGACGGATAGCCTTTGGGCGGAGTGGAGCCTGAAAGGCATTGGCGCTACAAGCGTGCATCCCGGCGCAATACGCACAGAAATGATCACAGCTACTCTTCATGAATCGGATGACATTGAACAAGCCAAAAAGAATTACGAAATGGCCCACAAAACGGGCGTTGATGCTGAATATGCCGCTGCAAAAATAATCCGCGCCGTCGAGAAAAATATGATGCGTTTGAAAATTGGACGCGATTCCTATATCTTTCACATCATTATGCGGTTCATGCCGAGGCTCGGTAATTGGGTCATGAAGAAGATAGCGGCAAAACTAGCGGGTTAATTTGTTTATTGAATGAGTCGCAATTACTACGGCTTTGGCGGCAGTTAAGCCGTCATCTCAAGACTTATGCTATAACTAAT
Source organism: uncultured Hellea sp. (assembly GCA_964472905.1). Classification (GTDB taxonomy): domain Bacteria; phylum Pseudomonadota; class Alphaproteobacteria; order Caulobacterales; family Maricaulaceae; genus Hellea. The sequence goes on from CAYYMI010000008.1 coordinate 51,901, forward strand.
CTATTTAGTCTGAGTGTCTTTCTTCGGGAGACTATGGCCTCATACTACAGAGGCTGAGATGAGGCGATTTAATGTCCGGCAAATCATAAAGCTACTAATCAGAACCGATTTATAAGCAACAATCAATACTCGATGGGAGCGAATTGCGTTGGATGCTGTCGGCATCATCATGATTGCAGCGAGCGCGATTAATTCTATCCGCCTTTGACGGCAGCATAAGGCTCAATCTAGAATTTTTAAACCCGCATTCTCTCGGCTAATCGCGATAAAGAGGGTTGTGATTTATGATGCATTGTTACGAATGAAAATATTTTATCTCGTAGAAAAAGGTTTAACTTGATACCTCACTGGCCATTGATATCCGTTTTTATCAATCTCTTCTATGTAACTTTGTAGAATTTGGGTTCCGGGCATATCTCTTTTGTTGGCGTCTTGAGCCATGCTGTTTGGAAAGTTCCCTAGAGATTGCGCCCATGTTTGACGGACATTTTCAGATATCGTCTTAACAGTAGCGCCGGAGTTTTTAAGGTTTTCAAGTCCCTTAATTTGGCGATTATTAAGTTGTTTAGCGCCAACTTTTTCGTATTCCAAGGCCACTTCTTTTATAATGGTTTGGATTTCGGGTGGTAATTTTTTAAAGCGTTTATCATTAGCTGTTACGACGATAGCTCCGCCCATCGCGCCAAATCCGATTTGCGTGTAAAATGGCGCAGGTTCATGAAATTTAAAACTATAATAAGCTGAAGGGAACATTAGCCATCCTTCATAGACCCCAGTCTCAAGCGATAAATACCCATCTGGCAAAGTTGATTGCACAGGAATAACACCCGCATGTTCAAGCCATGGTAAATTGGGCCCTGCCCCGCCTATTTTCACGCCTTGCAAATCTTCTATATTGTTCCATTCTTTGGTCGTTCCAAGGTGATAATTATCCCAACCATTGAGCGCGAGTAGGCTTTGGCCGTAATGCTGAGTAAGCTGCTCTTCTAGCCATGGATTTTTATCATAAATGGCTCTTGCTGTTTTTACAGATTGCTCAGAGTCCTGAGGGCCGAAGGGCACGAAATACATGAAGTTATGTAAGAATAATTTGGAGGGCTCAAAGCAAACACAATAAGCGCCAATATCTAAAATGCCTGACTGTACAGATTCCAGCGTTTCTGCCACTGTTGCAATAGAACCGCCATAGCCTTCTATGAACTGGACTTTATAAGATGTCTCTTCGGCCACACGGCGCTCGACTTCTGGGACAAAAAATTTCTGCAATTGTGTGGTGTAAACGGCTGGGCCAGACGGATGTCCTGCCCCTATGCGCAATGTATACGTCTTTGAATCCGAGGCTGAGCATGAGACTAATGTAAACGCCGCCACACCCGCCAATAGACGGGTAAAAACCTGCGAAAGACGGCTATACATCAACCCATTCCTCACCCACTTTTAGCTTATGTGTGATTGTGTTAGAGCGCTCTAACGTCGCTTCTAGAAAGCATCCCTTTCTGCCCGCATCAAATAAGCGGTGGACATCCGCCGCTGAGGCATCCGTATCTATATCGACGTCCAAGTGAAACGCGATAGGCTGCCCGACATAAGGCTCCCGCCCAATTTGCTCACCTTCCCAATGTAGGCGTGTTTTGATTTCCACGCCGCGAATAGGAATACGGAGGCGTTTGGCAAAGGCTCTGATTTGCGTCATCAGACAAGCCGTCAAAGCGCCTGTGAAAAGCGCTAGAGGCGGCGGCGCGGTATTAGCCCCGCCATGAATTTTGCCTTCATCTGTGGCCAATGAAAAGCTTTCACCTGTTGTCACAAAATCGACATCTATATCGCACCGCAGTTTTCCACTCGAGCGGGCAACGCCTTCAAAAATAACATCAAATTTTTTCGTTTCAGCTTGGGTCATCTTGATCTCTCCTTGAGGTATTCTAGCTTCGATTTTTTGTTGGGACGAATTGCGAGCCGCCATAGGTCTGCTCAGTTGGTAATATTTCCATCTGGGAAACATTGACCCGCCAGGGCGCCCCCACACAATAAACAATGGCGTCAGCGATGTCTGAGGCTTTGAGTTCTTCCACGCCTGTGTCCGTCGTTTTACGCAGCTTTTCAGGATCATCTATTGCAACATTATAAAATTCGCTGATAACCCGTCCGGGGTTAATCTCAGTCACCCTTATACCCGTCCCTTTAAGTTCTTGGCGAAGGTCTCGTGAGAATTTATGCATTGCGCCTTTAGTGGCGCCGTAAAGCGCAGCAGGCGCAGGATAAAGAGCGAGAACGGAGCTCATATTCACAATATGACCTTTGCCGCGTTCTACCATGCCCGGCAAAACAGCACGAACCATATGTAGGGCGGAGATCACATTGGTGTCGATGGTTTTTTCAATATCTTCAATCTCAGCCGTCCAGAATGAGCCGAACGCGCGCCCAAGCCCTGCATTATTAACCAGAATATCTATCGGATAATTCTCGCCGATGGCTTTAACGGCCTCACGGTCGCGAACATCAAGTTTATGGGGGATACATCCTGTCTCTTTAGCCAAACTTTCCAATCGCTCCATACGGCGTGCTGCGGCGTGTACGGTAACCCCTTGCTCGCAGAGCGCCCTGACAGTAGCTTCACCTATCCCGCTAGAAGCTCCCGTCACTAAGGCTGATACGGTCTTATCAAGCGCCATGATTTTCCTCCATATAATATTTGTTTTTGGACATTTTCCCAACGCCCGAATTAAAGGCATTGGTTGGATCAAGATGTTTGTAAAAATCGCGAAGATCTGTTTCAGCCTTATAAAGATGCCCGACATTATGCTCTGCGGGATATTTCGCCCCGCGTGCATCAAGGAGCGAGAGATAGCGGGCTTTAAAAGCATCAGGATCAACACCTTTTTTGATCACGAAGTCATGATGGATCACGAGACAAAAAAAGTGACTCAAACACAGGGGCGCCGCCAATTGATCAAGCAAATCAGGCGGCAAGAGATCATGCCAATCTTCATCATCTCGGCGAAGCGCAATATCAAAAGGCAGCAAGCCGCCAACTTTGTCTTTGAGAACCAAATTCATGCGCCCTGAGGCATTACCGGCGACGAAACGATGTAAAAGGGCGGCCTTAGATTCTCGCTTATTGCACTCAAAAAAATCACACCCCAAATCAGCGTCTTGGCTATAGGCTTCCAATAAGTCTCTCACCTCAGAGATAACGTTGTCATTGGCCTTTATCACCAAATGATGTTCGAACCGATCACGATAGTGTCTTATGCGCTTCGGAAGGTGGTGAGGGAGAATTGAAGCCGTAATCTGCAAAACCCAATCAACAAAACTGTTGGGCAGAAATGGGACGCGATTTAAGTAGCTATCCATAAACCGCTTAAAGGCCCATAGTTTAGGAAGAAATCCCGTTCCAAAAAACTTAATCATTAAAAAAGTATCTTTGCAGTATTTTGCTGAAGCATCAAAATAGCTGCGATGCATATACTCGCCCATTTCGGGAAGGGTTTTAAATCCCGTTAAAATGTCTTTTCGTATTTGTGTGAACTCTGCTGGATCATTGGTCCCGATATAAAAAACACTCTCTTTTTCTGGTTTGGGGAAGGTATCGAGTCGAACAGCAAAGACCGCCAATTTCCCAGCGCATCCGCTGGCTTCAAAGAGACGGCGTTTATCAGCATTAAAGCGAGCGGGCGTATTGGCGTTCACATCCCGAACACGGAGACCGTAATCTTGATCAGAGGCATGGCGCGAACTAACTGGAATAGCTTCGGGATCAAACCGAGCTGATTGTAAATTATCTAATATTTCTTCAGGAGAATTACCAAGCTCTATGCCTAGATGATTGACAAGTTCTAATTCACCCCGCCCATTTATCTGGGCAAAAAGAGAAAGCTCAGTATAGGCCGGACCACGATTAACGAGATTACCACCCGAATTATTACAAATCCCGCCGACAATAGACGCGCCTATGCAAGATGACCCGATGATGGAATGTGGAGATCGGCCCAATTTATCGAGTTTATTTTCGAGTTGGTAAAGGGTTGCCCCTGCCAAAGCGAGAATCTGTGTGCCTTGATTGAGAAGGGTAATCTCATTTATTTTCAGGGTGTTTATGATGATGATATCGCGATCATAATCATGACCATATGGCGTTGAGCCTGCGGTCACACCCGTATTCGCGGCCTGCATGATGATGATTTTATTGTGTTTGACGCAGATTTTTAAAACGCTCCATATTTCGATTAAGCTCTCTGGAAGAACAACAGCCTCCGCATGCCCCGATCCTATTTTTATACCTGTGGCATAAGGGCGTATACGCCGTTCAGATGTAAGAAGTTGATGTGGTTTTAGACTTTGTTTGAGTTCAGCAAAAAAACTGACGCTGTCATTTAACAGTGTCGCTTCATCGGGGTTATGATGTCGCTCGGCTGATATCATATATCCAATGACCTCATGACTAACTGTTCACTTTCTTTAAATCCAATGCCACGTCGACGATCATGTCTTCCTGTCCGCCAACCATGCGGCGGCGTCCTAGCTCAACAAGGATTTCGCGGGTGTCCATACCGTAATCATCGGCCGCTTTTTCCGCATGGCGTAAGAAGCTTGAGTAAACACCCGCATAGCCCAGCGAGAGCGTTTCGCGGTCAACGCGTACGGGACGGTCTTGGAGGGGGCGTACAAGCTCTTCAGCTGCGTCCATAAGCTTGAAAACATCACAGCCATGGTTCCACCCCATCTTGTCGATGGCCGCTATAAACACCTCAAGCGGGGCATTGCCCGCCCCCGCGCCCATAGCGGCGAGCGAGGCGTCCACACGGCGCGCGCCGTTCTGAACGGCAACAATAGAGTTAGCCACGCCGAGGGAGAGATTATGATGGGCGTGAACGCCGCGCTCTGTCTCAGGTTTAAGAACCTTATCATAGGCCTGCATACGGGCGGCGTAATCATCCATATTCATCGCCCCGCCTGAATCGGTGACATAAACACAGGTCGCGCCATAGCTCTCCATAAGAAGAGCTTGCTGGGCGAGCGCCTCAGGCTCAATCATATGGCTCATCATGAGAAAGCCGATCGTATCCATGCCTAGGTCGCGAGCAATGCCAATATGCTGGCGGGAGATATCAGCTTCGGTGCAATGGGTAGCAATGCGGACAGAGCTTGCCCCGAGACTATGGGCTTGGCGAAGGTCATGCTCTGTCGCGATACCTGGCAGGCATAATGTGGCGATTTTGGCGTTTTTGACAGAACTCGCCGCCGCCTCGATCCATTCCCAATCGGTATGCTTGCCAAAACCATAGTTAAAGGAACTGCCTTCAATACCGTCGCCATGGGCCACTTCAATGGCGTCTACGCCTGCTTCGTCTAAAGCTTTGGCAATATTAGCCACATCATCGACCGTATATTGATGCATGATGGCATGCATGCCGTCCCTGAGGGTTACATCTTGGATATAGAGCTTATCCTTTGCCGGGTCTGTGACTTTGCCGCTCATGCCGCGGCTCCAAATTTTTGAACGGCGATTTTTTCAGCCGTCGCCATGCCAGCCGCGGTCATAATATCGAGATTACCCGCATAGGCGGGTAGGTAATGCGCGGCCCCTTCAACTTCGAGAAAGACAGAAACCTTCACGCCTTCTACTGGCGGCTGCCCGGGCATGCGCAGGGGGTTGTTAGACCCGAAGCGTTCAAATTGCACCTCTTGCTTCAGGCGGTAGCCGGGGACATAGGCTTTGATGTCTTCGACCATGTCTTTGACGGATTTTTCTATTTCGGACTCGGTGCCGCCCACAGAGAAAGCATAAACAGTATCGCGCATTAAAAGAGGCGGCTCGGCCGGGTTCATGACAATAATGGCTTTGCCTTTTTCCGCCCCGCCTACGATCTCAATGCCCTTAGATGTTGTCTCGGTAAACTCATCAATATTAGCCCGCGTTCCAGGGCCAGCAGATTTGGAGCTGATGGAGGCCACGATCTCAGCATAAGGCACCCGTTCTGAAACGCGCCGTACAGCGTGGACAATGGGAATAGTGGCTTGGCCGCCACATGTGACCATATTGACGTTATCTTCGGCTAGGTGCTCATCCATGTTTACAACGGGAATACAGTAAGGGCCAATCGCAGCGGGGGTCAGGTCAACCATCTGCTTACCATCGCGCATGCATATGGCGTGGTGATGCTTATGCGCGCCGGCTGATGTGGCATCGAACACGATTTGGATATCCTTCCAGATATCCATCTTCGTCAGCCCGTCGAGACCCTCATGTGTGGTGGCAACTTTTAACCGTTTAGCTCTCGCAAGGCCGTCACTCTCAGGATCAATCCCAACTAAGGCGCCCATCTCCAAAACATCAGAATAGCGCATCACCTTAATCATCAAATCCGTGCCGATATTGCCCGAGCCCAATATCGCAACCTTGATTTTCTTGGTCATATTATGTTTCCATACCCGAATTTAAAAGCACAGCGCCAACTCGCATTCCATTCGCCAACGCGCGGTCGGGTTCGAGATTTTCATCCATCTCCCTCACCGTTGGGCCATAGCGGACAAACTTATCCAGTGCGCCGCGGCGGTAAGCATAGATTGGGATTTGTTTATAATAGGGCGGAGGCCCAGCTTCAGAAATTTTCCGCGTGAAGCCTTTGACCTCAGCGATTTGGCTATTGGTTAAGACCTGAACACGCTTTTTCGGAAATATCTCAATTTTAGCTTTGACGACATCTTCTGATTTGGCCTCCTCTTCACTGATAGGCACAACGAAAGTCGAAATCATTACATAAGGGTCCGCTAAGGGATACATGCATGCTTTAATGACATTTGCCGCCATTTCAGGCAATTTAGCATGCACATTGATGACAATGTCATGATTATAAAACCGGTCAAACGTCGCCAGCGCTCGCGCAACGCGTTCAGCCCCTGAATCGGTTTCATAATTCGACTTAGGAGGCTCACCTACATAATCAGGGACATATATGTAAGCCCCAGCTTTCTTAGCCGCTTTTGCTGCGGTGGTGTCCATGTCATCATTGATTATGACGCAGCCAATACCGCTTTCTTGGGCGCGCTGCCAGTTGGTCTTTATAGCTTCAGGGTCGCCATCTCCGTCACGAGGAACGCCTATAACAATTATGGGGTTTATTTCCATTGCGATATCCGTGCAGGTTAAACTATAAACCCGGCCCATATTTTGACCGGGTTTGCATGAATTAATGTATTAAACCATGCTCCTAAACTGAATTAGGATAGCCCTCAAGACTTGGGTGATGGAATTCACCCGTCCGGTAATTTCCAACAGCTTCTTCCATGTGCTCACATTTAGTGAAAATCACAGGTCCTTTAGGGCCAACTAATACATTTTCTTCAAGACGGCAGGTTTGCGGCAGACCCGCATGACCCGCAAATGTTTCAATCGCAAAATACATATTCTCTTTAATAACAGCTGGATATTTAAGCGAGTAAGCCCGACTGATCCACATGCCTTCATAAAGGGTGATCCCAATAGAATGGGCAAATTGCTGCAAGGTCACAGTTCCATATTTATCATCATCATAAACTGGGAATTTATCCGCCACATCTGCACTCGTCATGCCAGGCTTCAAGCATTCCATACCTGCATAAAGTGAGTCATATGTTTCGCGGTATAGATCGATTTCCTGCTGTGTCATCTTGGCAGCGCATTTCATCGTACGAACGAAGTCGATATACATACCACCTGGCCCAACAGCGTTAATATCCACAATCAGTAGATCTCCTTGCTGGACAATTTTATCCGTTGCCCATCGGCGATAGGGGCTGGTATTCCCGCCTGAGGCGACGATGATATCGTAAATAATTTCACAACCTCGATCGAGCATAAATTTATGCACATTGGCTTCGATTTGACGTTCAGTGACGCCGGGGATCAGCCATTCATGCTTGATGTGCCACATAGCGGCATCACCTATACTGGCTGACATTTTCAGCAGCTCGATTTCGTCGCGTGTCCAGCCCCTTTTTTATGTACCATTTTGATGTAAGGTTTCAGGTATAGG